>JAPULP010000178.1 GCA_027294815.1 Gemmatimonadota bacterium
TGGGGCGCTGGGCGCGACGCGGGCGTTGTCGGGTCTCGTGTTCGGAGTCGGCACGACGGACTTGAGCACGTTCTTCTTCGTCCCGCTGGTGGTGATGGCCGTGGCAGGTGTGGCGTGCCTCATCCCCGCCCGCCGGGCAAGCAAAGTCGATCCGATGGTTGCGTTGCGTTTGGAGTGAAAGAGGCGCTACGCTGGGTCCGTCTCTGACGGCGTCACCTGCTTGCGTAGCGCATCGGCGGTGATACCGCTGTGTGATGTAGCCCAGGCATGCCGGCCGTCCCGCACCACCAGCGCTTGCGGCGACTCATGCCGGATCCCGAAGTGCTGCGCGATCCAATTCGACAGTTCGCGGTGGAGAATCACGTCGATGTGATACACCGCCGTGTCCGGGTGCTCGCGCTCAAAACGCTGCACCTCCCGCAGGCTCCAAGTGCTCACGGCGCAGATGGGACTGTGTTTGTACAGTACGACTACCGGAGCCGCGAGGGCGGCGTCCAGTTCATCGCGGGTCGTGAGCGACTTGATCGGCACCTCTGGGGTGTCGTCCTCCGCGCTCTCATTCAGTAGACCTTTGAGCCATCGACGGATCATTGGACGGGCGGCTGCTCCTATGTTGGGTTGGGCTTCTTCCTAGCGTCTCAGGGATCGGAAAGGTTCCGAATATTGAATATTGAATATTGAATGTTGAATGTTGCATCTCCAATATCCAATGCTTAAGACCTAATGTCCAATCCATGGCACTAGGCATGGTCGTTGAATATTGGATATTCAATATTGGATATTCAATATTCGACTTTGTCGTTATCTTCTGCGAGCTACCTCACATCATCATCGGTTGAGGAATGAACGAGGCGCCAAACCAAAAGAAACGGATCCGACTGACGTCGTTATCCCACGGCGCGGGCTGAGGCTGCAAGCTCAGTCCGACTGAGTTGGCGCAGGTCCTGCGCCACGTCCCCGTCGTGGATGACCCACGCGTCTTGGTCGACGCCGCTACCGGCGACGATGCAGCGGTTTTTCAGATCGCTGATGATCGTGCCCTGGTGGCGACGGTGGACTTCTTCACGCCTATAGTGGACGATCCCTACGATTTTGGAACCATCGCCGCCGCCAATTCGCTGAGCGACGTCTACGCCATGGGCGCGAAACCGTTGTTTGCGCTCAACCTGGTGGCGTGGCCACGGGATCCTGCGATGCTCGAGCTGCTGGGGAAAACGATGGAGGGCGGGGCCGAGGTTGCTCGGAGAGCCGGTGCGCTCGTGCTTGGCGGGCATTCGATTGACGATCCAGAGCCAAAATACGGCATGCTCGTGGTTGGCGAAGTCCATCCTGAAAAGATTGTCGACAATGCCGGCGCCCGTCCCGGTGACCGTCTCGTACTGACGAAACCAATTGGCACTGGCATTTTGAGTACCGCCCTAAAGCGCGACGCCATCGGCGAAGCCGATATGAAATACCCGGTGAAAGTGATGTCGACGCTCAATGCTGGGGCCGCGAATGCGATGACGGCAACTGGTGCGCACGCGGCCACCGACGTGACCGGTTATGGGCTGCTCGGTCACCTGCACAACATGCTCGCAGCGAGCGGTGTTGCCGCGCGCGTCACGACCGAATCGGTGCCGGTTCTTGATGGCGTGCGGGAATTGATCGAGCAGGGTGTCGTCCCCGGCGGTACCAAACGGAATCTTGCCGCGAACACCGAATACACCACCTGGGGTGCCGAAGTAAGCGAGGTTGACCAGCTGCTGCTCGCCGATGCGCAAACGTCGGGTGGCCTTCTCATCGCGGTCGATGCTGCGCAGACCGACGAACTCCTTGCCGCCCTCCAACGGGAAGAAACGCCCGTCGCGGTGGTGATTGGGGAGGTGGTGGCGGGGGAGGCGGGGAGGATTGAAGTAGTGTAGGTGGACGCGTGCCGCTGGCGGTGCGATGCGATTCGAGATTCTAGATTCTAGATTCGAGATTATAGATTCTAGATTGGCTTATCGACCCTGCGCCCGCTTACGACAAATCAGAGATCTAGAATCTCGAATCTAGAATCTCGAATCACTCCACCGTAAAACTCACCCCGCATCCGCACCCACCAGTGGCGTTGGGGTTGTCGAACACAAAGCGTGACTCCTGCATCGAGGAGATCCAATCGATGGTCATCCCGGTGACGTATGGGGCGCTGAACGCGTTGACGAACACGTTCGCACCGTTCAGCACGAACACGGTGTCGTCGTCGCCGGGCCCTTCGGCCACCTGTACGTCGTAATTCAAACCGGAACATCCGCCCTCGGTCACGCCAATCTTGAGCCCGGCTGCTTCGGGGAGGTCGAATTTCCCGAGGGCCTTGGCGACTTGCGTGGCCGCCTTGTCCGTGACCGTGAGGAGGAACCCGGGCGGGAATGTTTCGGGCATGGCTTTCGTCGTCATCATCTACCTGCTGGGTCGGCGGTCTCTGGTCATCTAAAGATACAAACGCATGAGAAGAGAGCAAAGCCCTCTTCGACCTTCATTACGACCCAGAGTACTAGCCGGTCTCGATGGCGGCGCCCACTAGGTTGCCCCACGCGGTCCGACGCGACTCGTTTCTAGTATCGAGGGACAGAAGAGTCGATCTGGGTCGACCAGGCGTCAATACCTCCGCGGAGACTCCGAACGTCGTCGTGTCCCGCCGCGGTGAGTATCTCCAATGCCTGCATCGAGCGGATGCCGTGGTGGCAGTAGGTGACGATCTTGCGCCGCCCACCCAGATCGCCGACCTGGTGGGGTAATTGGCCCAGCGGGACGAGGGTTGCGCCTTCGATATGGCCGATTTCCCATTCGTGCGGCTCCCGGACGTCGACGAGGAGCAGATCGGGATGGGCTTTGATCTCTTCGGCCAGATCCTCCGCCGTAATCTCCGGGCCCTGGTGCGCCGGACCGGGGTCCACGCCACAGAAAGCCTCGTAGTCGATCAGCTCTGTCACCGTGGGATTCTCACCGCATACCGGACAATCCGGGTCCTTTCGTAGTTTGAGTTCGCGGAAATGGAAGGTCAGCGTATCCAGCAGGATCAGTCGACCGATCAGCGAGTCACCCACACCGAGGATCAGCTTGATCGCCTCGAGTGCCTGAATGCTCCCCACGATGCCGGGGAGCACGCCGAGTACGCCTCCTTCGGCGCACGAGGGAACCAATCCCGGAGGCGGCGGCTCGCGAAAGAGGCATCGATAACAGGGACCCTCTTTGGCGTAGAACACCGATGCCTGTCCCTCGAACCTGAAGATGGAGCCGTAGACGTTGGGTTTTCCGAGCAAGACGCACGCGTCGTTCACGAGGTATCTCGTGGGGAAATTGTCGGTGCCGTCCACCACCACATCGAAATCCCGCAGAATCTCGAGCGCATTGTCCGATGTAAGACGGGTGTCGAAACGCTCGAGGTGGGTGTGGGGATTGAGGTCTTGGATACGGGCCTCGGCGGAATCGAGTTTCGATTGTCCGATCGTGCTCGTTCCGTGGATGATTTGCCGCTGCAGGTTGGTCTCCTCGACGACGTCGAAGTCGATCAGCCCAAGCGTTCCCACCCCCGCCGCGGCAAGATACAACGCCGCCGGCGACCCCAAACCTCCGATCCCGACCAAGGCAATGCGGGCGGCCTTGAGGCGTCGTTGCCCGTCCATGCCGACCTCGGGGAGAATGAGGTGGCGCGAATACCGCAGGATTTCCCCCTGCGACAGTTCCGGCAGGGTGGACTGGGTGGTTGCCACTCCGCCGGCAATGCTCGGAACAATGGAAAGCTCATCCCCGTCAACGGTGCGGGTGTCACCCTCGTTCAGCTCGCGAATGTCACGGTCGTTCAGGAAGAGGTT
>JAPULP010000179.1 GCA_027294815.1 Gemmatimonadota bacterium
GGCGGGGCGGCGGTCGTTGCCCGGTTTCACCGCGCCGAAATCGCCGAAGCGTTCTCGCAAAACTTCGTGCGCACGGCGCGCGCCAAGGGGTTGTCCGAACGCGACGTCGTCGTGCATCACGCCCTTCGCAATGCTCTGCTACCTGCCATCACCCTCTTCGGCCTTTCGTTGCCGATCCTCTTCTCCGGAGCGGTCTTGGTCGAGCAGGTCTTCGCGTGGCACGGGATGGGCTGGGCTGCCTACGAGGCGGTGGGACGCAGAGACTATAACGTCGTGACCGCCATTGCGCTGTTCGGCGCGATCATGGTCGTCGTCGGCAATGTCGTCGCGGATTTAGCCTACCGCGCGGCCGATCCGCGAACGAGGGCATCGTGACGCGTTGGTTCATGGTCGCGTTTGTGAGCACCGCGCTCCTTGTCGTGGTTCGTCTCGGGCGCATCGTCGAGCTCATCACCCATCCATCGCTCGACACCATCGGCACGGTCGCCGTGGCCCTCGTGCTTCCCGTAGCTGCCCTATTGGGGTGGCGCTGGAGCCGAACGCGCCCGACGCCGTACGCATCCGGCGTGCTCGACCGCCTGGCGGCGCGGCGCAGTTTTCTGGTCGGCTCCGGGATGGTCATCGGGTTGTGCGTGGCGGCGGTGCTCGCTCCGGTACTGAGCTCGTGGGATCCGAACGTCCAACCCGACATTCTCGGCTCAGCAACCTTAGCACCATCGCTTGCCCATCCCTTCGGAACGGACTTCTTCAGCCGGGACGTCCTGAGCCGTGTGCTGCACGGCGCGCGTTGGTCGCTCGGAGTTGCCGGCGTCAGTGTGTTCCTCCTAGTCGTGGTAGGAACCTTGGTGGGAGTGACGGCGGGATTGGCCGGCGGAGCGACCGATGCCGTGCTGATGCGCATCGTCGACGCGGGACTCGCCATGCCCCGCATCCTCCTGCTTCTCGTCATCGCCGCGCTCTGGGGCAATTTGAGTTTCCTCCATTTGACGATGTTACTGGGACTGACGAGTTGGTTCGGCCTGAGCCGCATCGTGCGGGCCGAGGTGTTGAGCTTGAGACAACGGCCATTCGTGACGGCAGCCGAAGCCCTCGGCACGGGTCGCTGGCGGTTGGTCACGAATCACCTGCTGCCCAACCTCGCGGCTCCGATCACCGTCACCGCCGCACTCGGCGTGGGCCACATTGTCCTGATGGAGGCAAGCCTCTCCTACCTCGGCGTAGGAGCGCCTCCTCCCGATCCGGGCTGGGGCAACATCATTCGCGAAAGCACCGAGGTGATTATGACTGCGCCGTGGGTCGCCTTTTTCCCGGGCGTGGCCATCTTTATCACCGTGGCAGGATTCAGTCTCGTTGGCGACAGCCTGCGGGCGGCCCTCAATCCGCGTACGCAATGACTCCGTTACTCAGCATCCGCCGACTATCGACGAGTTTCGCGACCGACGCCGGGATCGCCCGTGCGGTGGACGACGTTTCGCTCGACCTCGAACAGGGCGAAACCCTCGGTCTGGTCGGGGAGTCCGGCTGCGGCAAAACCGTCACCGCGTTGTCGATCCTGCGTTTGATCGCCGAACCCCCCGGGCAATACGGTGAGGAGAGCCGCATCGAGTACGAGGGCGTCAACCTCCTGGACCTGTCGCCCAACAAGCTCCGTGAAATCCGCGGCGCCCAGATCGCGATGATCTTTCAGGAGCCGATGTCCAGCTTGAATCCGGTGTTGACCATCGGATCGCAAATCGTCGAAGCGATACGCGCCCATGAGAGTGTTTCGAAGAGTGAGGCGACCGAGCGCGCGGTGGAGCTCCTGAGGGTGGTGGCCATGCCCGATCCCGATCACCGAATGAAGGACTATCCGCATCAGATGAGCGGTGGCATGCAGCAACGGGTGATGATCGCGATGGCGCTGTCGTGCCACCCGAAGATCCTCATCGCCGACGAACCGACCACGGCGCTCGACGTGACGATCCAGGCACAAATACTCGACCTCCTCACGGACCTCAAGGCCCGATTCGGGATGTCGGTCATCTTCATTACGCACGATCTGGGAGTGCTCGCCGGTATCGCCGACAGAGTGGCCGTCATGTACGGCGGCAAGATCGTAGAGCAAGGTGCGGTCAGAACGATTTTCGAACGGCCGGCGCATCCGTACACGCAGGGCCTGCTCGCCGCGGTCCCCCGCATCGACCGGCCGGACGCCCAACTGCAGGGTATTCCCGGCGCCGTTCCCACCGCGACCCAATGGCCGTCCGGCTGTC
Organism: Gemmatimonadota bacterium; assembly: GCA_027294815.1. Taxonomy (GTDB): domain Bacteria; phylum Gemmatimonadota; class Gemmatimonadetes; order Gemmatimonadales; family GWC2-71-9; genus B3T1B10. Next base: position 2,253 of record JAPULP010000179.1, read on the forward strand.
GCTTTCACCCACGCTGTTCGCAACGCATCGAGCGGTGCAGCACAGAATCTCCTCCGGCCGTCACCATCGGCGCCGGGCACGTGGCCAGATGCTGGGTCGCCACGCCGGCGGAGACATCTGACGCATGAACTCCGCGCAGCCGCTTCTCAGCGTCGTCGATCTCGTCAAGCATTTCGCCACGGGCAACGGCCTATTTGGAAAGGGCGCCCCTGTACGCGCGTTGGACGGAGTCACGCTGTCGTTGCCGCGCGGCCAAACGCTGGCGTTGGTGGGCGAGAGTGGAAGCGGCAAGACGACGCTGGGACGGTGCATCTTGCGACTGACCGAACCGACATCCGGCGCTGTGTCGTTCGACGGCATCGATGTGCTCTCGTTGGGTTCGCGGGAAATGCGCGCCATGAGACGCCGGATGCAAGTCGTATTTCAAGATCCCGCCGG
>JAPULP010000018.1 GCA_027294815.1 Gemmatimonadota bacterium
TCACCCACAACAATATCTACAACAACGTCGATGCCGGCATCGGCATGATGGACGGGCAGGTCACGAACGAGGATTTTAGGGCCGCCGACATCCCCGAGCCCATCTACATCTTCAACAACACCTTTGCCAACAACAGTCACGGCATCACCGGCGGTGACAGCACGGTCGTGCTCAACAACATCTTCGTCGATCACGCGGTGATCGCGGTCAAGAATGTCGACTCCGGTTCCGAGTTGGCCTTCAACTTGTTTTTCAACAACGGCACCGACAATAGCGGGTCGAACGTCGACGTCGGAAGCAGTGTCTTTGCCGATCCTCTTATCACCGCGGATCGCGAGCTGCCTGCGGGGAGTCCGGCGGTCGACGCCGGTACGGCGTTCTACGTCTGGCAGGGAATCACGGTGTTGGATCTTCTACCCGGTGCATATTCCGGTGCGGCTCCCGACATCGGAGCGTTTGAATTTGCCAGCGGTGGCGGTACGCCGCCCGACCCACCGGTCTTGGCTTCACCGTTGGAGGAGGCCGTGGATGTCGGTCTCACGCCGACCCTCACTTGGACTGGAGATGGCGACAACTTCACGGTCGAGATCGCAACCGATACGGCGTTCGGCAATATCGTCGATGCCGCCCTCGTCTCGACGCCACAGCTCGAGCTTCACGACCGCGGCCGCCACCGCGCATTCGGCAAGCAATGTGACAACCTCGGGTTTGGCCACGGTTCAGTAGGGGAGGAAACGGTTCAGTAGGGGAAGAAAATAATGAAGAAACAAACGCGGTGACGGTCACCAGATGATGGGAGACCATCAGCCACGGTCATGAATACGGACACCGCGCTCAACCTCCTCGGGCCATTGGCATCCCAAGCGGTGCAACGCCGTTACCTCGTTGGTGGAACGCAGGACAGCTACCTCCTTGCAGAAGAAGTCCTCAACGACGGGGATTACTTCCTGCGCCACCCTCAGTTGGGCGCGACTAAATCACTTCCCAGCGTCCAGGAGTTCGCCCGCGCGTTACAAGAATGTGCGCGGAAGGTTCCCCTCGACGATGTAACTGTCTCCAACGAGACGCTTGTTGAGCGGGATCCATACTGGGCCAGAATCCGCAATGCCGCCCAGGCCGTGTTGCAGGAGATGGGCGCTGATCTCGGGGCGTGGGAACGCGGAAAGCTCGAGGGTGACGCCGCAGTGGCTGATCAACCCCGAATCTCCCCGGAAATAACCGATCCCCGCCGGATCGTTGCGGCGCTCACCGCGGTGCGCAACCGCCCCCCTCCCAAGGATCCCAGCTCGATAGGGTGCACCGCAGCGATCGTCGCAACCATAGCCATCCTCCTGCTACCGCTGGCAGCACGCTGGACCGCGTTGTCGTCGACAGCGCTATGGGGCATCGGAGTCGCGCTGGGGTTGACGGTGCTCGGTGGCGGCCTGCTCGGAATCTTCGGCAGCGGGTTCGTCCGAGGCGCGGTCGCGGGCGACGCAGAGGAGGCAATCGACCAGCTCGTGGCCGCTTATCCGTATGGGGACCCGGAGATCCTGCGACAGGCCGCCGTCCGCATCCTCGATCAATCCACGGTGAGCACCGGGCCGACGACGGTCGGCACCTTCGACCGCGGGGAGGTGGCCGCGCGACTCGGCGATGCCCTCGCATACGTGCTCCAAGTCGAGCGCATCCTGCTCGAGCGAAAAGAGATCTACCCGTGCTTCACGTTGCTCGAGCCTGAGTTCGGTGATCGGGATGGCGGTTGGCCGTGGATGGACGACGAGACATGAGTTCCGTTCAGACCGCGAGCAGCGGGTGGCCACCACATCAGGGACCCTGGACGGTCCACGCACCCAGCTTTACTTTTGGGAGGGCCGATGGAGATTCCTACGTGCGGCTCGAAGATCCATGAGGTGTTTGCAGTCACGGAAGATCAGGAGGCTTCCTGGAACAACGCCACGTCAAGCCGTTGTCGTTGAAGCTGGAGGAGTCCGCGCGCTGGGAAGAGGCGGGGGCGCAGCGCATCGGCGGCGTCACGACCGAAGCGGAGTTCGTCGCCTCGATGTATGGCGACTACCGTTTGTTCTTCAAGCACAGTGACCGTTTCATCCGGGACTACAAGAAGTCGCCATGACGACCATGCAGGGCGCTCTCACTGTTATCACGAGAATCGCTCCGGGCCGAACGGAGCGTCTTCGTTCGCTCCTGAACGGGATTGGCGATGCCGTAGAGCACAACGAACTGGTCCCATTCGTGCAAATGACCACGGTGCACTTTGCGCGATGGGTCATTCTCCCGGAACGGCGCAGCGACGCCGATAATGCGACGTTTCCCGCGCAGCTCGTTCTGTCCACGAGCTACGACGGGCCGCTGGACACGCATCTCGAGGAGCTCGTCCGCGTGGCGCGTCGTGGCTTCGATTCCATCTACGAGCATTGTGTGGCCTATCCGGATGCCGACGGAAGGACGTCGGCGAGCGTCCTTGCCTATCTGCGCAGCCACGCTGTCGATCATGCGATTTTCTTCGTCGGCGCTCCGGGCGTCTCGCTGAGTCGCGTCCACGAGGAGTCCGGGCTGCGGAACAGCATCGAGGAGTTCCTCGACCGTACCAGTGTGAATACCGACGGATGGACCGGACGAACGGCGACCGACGTGCGGCGCGCCGTGCGAGATCACGTCGCGGGCGACCCGTCACAGCGGTGGGCGCTCGAGCCGCTCGACCCCGCTGTGCGGACTCTGCCGTGGTACGGTTGGGTTGGGCTGACGTTGGTTGCCGTGATGCTCTCACCGGTACTCGTCTTCGGACTGCTTCTGGTACGGATGAAGGAGTTCGGCGACGCTCGACGAGAGGCCCGACGGCGCTCAACGGCTGTCGGTGATGCGGCGACCGACCGGGACGTGTCGCAACCCGCGCGGCACGTGATTG
>JAPULP010000180.1 GCA_027294815.1 Gemmatimonadota bacterium
CGATGTCGACCTTTCGGACTGGAAGGACGTCGGCCGATCCGAGCGACGGAATCGGACCGGGATCGGCCAAACCGGTGGCCGTGGTGGTGACGCGCAGATTGAAACGGGTCGCGAGAGAACGCACCGACTCGTGCACTGAATCGTCGTTTTGTCCCGTCCGAACAACGACGGTTCCACTCGGAATGTCCTGACCGCCGATCCGGGTCGCCCGAAGGGTCACGGCTGCCCGATACCCCGCGTGCGTGAGGTGATAGAGCGCGGCCACCGCAGCGGCCTGCGCGCCGTCGATGAGGTACGCATACTCCGCCTGGCCGGTCACCCCGACGCCCACCGGCTGCACCGGCGCTGTCACCCGCGAGACGGTCAACTCGCCGGGATCCGTTGCGCTGTACCCACCCACATTGAACATCAGCGGCAGCGACCAGGCCGTGATGTCATAGAAACGAGGATTCTCCCCCCGGTCGACGCGCTGGCGTGCCAGAGCTAGAAAATCGGCCGGCAAAGGCACGTCCGGCTCGAGCAGCACTCTGATCAGGCGATTACGCGGCTGGCCCGCCTCGACCACGTACGTGCCGGCGGCAAAGCTTCGTCGACCGACGTCCTCTCCTACTCGGTTTCGCACGCCCGACACGACGGTGTCTTGCGTGAGCACATCCACCTCGATGCCTCCACGCATCAGCAAGTTGACCAATTCAGCCACCAGCGCCGGATCGCCTTCGGCCGGCAACAGATACCGCCGATAACCTTGATTGCCGTCCGCGATCGCCGCGACGTGAGCGTCGTAATAATCCTGTAACAGCTCGTTGCGGTTGGCGGCCGCGAATTGCGCGGCAGTCCACGCCGCCACGTACTGCTGTTCGAGTGCGTCGGCGAGCGTCCGCACCGAGCCATCGGGGCGCGTGAGGGCGAGCCCCCGGGTCGAGCCTTGCTCGAACAGCATGCCCACGGCCCCCTGATAGCTACCTTGGGACGTGGTGTAGCCCGGATAGAAATAGTTGTACCGTTCCCGCGTCATGTACTGGAACCCGGCCGAGTCGAAGGCCGCCGCGTATGCGGCGTTGAGTCCTTGGAAACCGTTGCGGGCAAAGTCAGGGAAAAACGGTCCATAGGGTATGTCGGGCGGGTCGAAGTAGAATTCGACGTCCGGCCCCATCTCGTGCATGTCAATCACAAACTGCGGGCGCCACTCCACGATCGTCCTGATTCGGTGCCGCGCCTCGGGTTGGGTGTGCGCGAACCAATCGCGATTGGTGTCATGGTAGTAGTGTCCCGTGCGGAACTTTGTCGCCTGCCAGGACGTGAAATCGTTTGCCCAATCCTCCCGTAGCGGGTTTGGTGTCCGCCCGATGTTCTCATGGTTGAGGTAGGCGTGGGCATCGCGCCCGTCTGGATTCAACATCGGGTCGATGAGAATGACCGTCTTATCCAGGACGTCCAGCGTGGCCGGATCGCCTCGTGTGGTGAGGTGCTCGAGCAGCTTGAGCACACCCTCGCTACCGGAGAGCTCGAAGCCGTGAATCGAGCCCCCGTACCAGACGATGGCCGGTTGCGTGGGAATCAGCGTGGCGGCGTCTTCCACCGACAGGGTGCGAGGGTCCCCCAGCCGTTGGGCGTTCGCGCGGATATTCGCAAGGGCGGCATGATTCGCCGGAGACGTCACGATGGCAACCAAGAGCCGGCGACCTTCCCATGAGGCCCCCTGGTCGACCACGGAGACACGCGGCGACACCTCACCCAGCCGTTCGAGGTACCGCGCCATCTCGTGATGGACCGTGATTCTCTCGCCGAAGGCGTGCCCGACAGCAGCCTCAAAAGTCGGGACTTGGCTGCTCGCAGTCGTTGGGGCGAGGGCCAACAAGGTGACCAGCACTCGAGACCGGGACATCTTTCTCCCTTGTGAAGAGCGGTTAACGAACCAGCGACATTGAACAATTATAGGCGCCGCCGCCCTGCCGGTGGAGGCTTTGGGTTCTCGTGGGTATCTTTGACGAGCCACTTCTTTTATTCACCCTCCGAAATGAGTTGCCGAGGACCCCGTGGCTACCAAGACGACGCCCCTCACAGAAGAGAACACCGGCAAGGACACCGTGGCCAAAGACACCCTGAGCATCACGGACAACCGGACTGGCAAGACCTACGACCTCCCGATCGAGAACGGAAGTATTCGCGCCCTCGATCTCAGGCAAATCAAGCAGAGTCCGGACGATTTCGGACTCATGACCTACGACCCGGGTTTCGCGAATACGGCGTCCGTCAAGAGCGCGGTGAGCGCGATCGACGGAGAAAAAGGCATCCTGACGTATCGCGGGTATCCGATCGAGCAATTGGCGGAGCAGGCCTCTTTCCTCGAAGTCGCCTATCTCTTGATCCACGGCGAGCTCCCCAAGCAGGCCGAACTGGACGATTGGGATCACCAAATCACCACGCACACGTTCCTGCACGAAAACGTCAAGAAGCTGATGGAAGGCTTCCGATACGATGCACATCCCATGGGTGTGTTCGTGAGTACCGTGGCGGCGTTGTCCACGTTCTACCCCGATGCCAAGAAGCTGGACGACGCCGAGTGCCGGATGCACCAGATTCAGCGACTCATCGCCAAGACACCCACAATTGCAGCCTTCGCATACCGCCACCGTATCGGGCTCCCGTATATGTACCCGGACAACTCGCTGTCGTACACCGGGAACCTCTTGAACATGATGTACCGCACGTCGGAGCCGCAGTTCGAGCCCCAACCGGTGCTCGAGAAAGCACTTGACGTCTTGTTCGTCCTGCACGGAGACCACGGACAGAACTGTTCGACCAGCTCCATGCGTGGTGTCGGGTCGAGTGAGGCGGATCCGTATTGCGCCATGGCCGCGGCGGCGGCGGCGTTGTACGGTCCACTACACGGAGGAGCCAACGAAGCGGTTCTTCGCATGCTGCGTCAAATCGGTAGTACCAGCAACATTCCCGGGTACATCAAGCGTGTGAAGAACAAGGAAGTTCGCCTGATGGGATTTGGACACCGAGTGTACAAGAACTACGATCCACGCGCCAAGATCGTCAAGAAAATAGCCGACCAAGTGTTCGAGGTCACCGGACGGAACCCGCTCATCGACATCGCCTTGGAGTTGGAACGAATCGCGCTGGAAGACGACTACTTCATCTCGCACAAGCTCTACCCCAACGTGGACTTCTATTCGGGAATCATCTACGAAGCCATGGGATTCCCAGTCGAAATGTTTCCGGTGCTGTTTGCCATCGGTCGGACGCCGGGTTGGCTCGCGCAGTGGCAGGAAGGACACCTCGATCAGGACCAGCGGATCGCACGACCGCGCCAGATCTACCTGGGGTCCGACGCGCGGGATTACGTGGCGATGGAGAAGCGGTGAACTGAATATCCAATATCCAATATCCGATATTGAATAATTAATTTTGGATATTGGATATTCAGTATTCGATATTCAGTCCCTCCCCAAATCCCGTAGCCTCGCCTCCAAATCCGCCCTGACCTGATCCAGCTGTCTCCGATAGTCCGCCGCCAGGCCCTGGACCGTCGCCTCGACCTCGGCCACGCGGGACCGAGCGTCGGCAATCGGCTGCGCGACGAGTCTTTCGACCTCCGCCCGCACCCGCCGCTCGGCGGCGGCGACCTCGGTTGCCAGCTCCCGACGCAAGCTCCGGGAGATTTCGGACGCCACATTGGATCTGACGGAGAGGGTCGGGCCCGTGAGGTCGCCCGACACCCCCACCTCCACCTGGACGTCGCGTAGCGCCGAGAGCGTCCGCCACAATAGGTCATTGACGCGCCCCGACCCCATCGACGCCCGATCCCACGACACCTGAGACGAACTCCACAGCCATTGGCCGGCGACGGTGTCACCTATGCGTACAAGAGACAGTTGGTTCACTCCGGCTCCCAGATCCATGTGCGCACCGATCCCCGGCAACGTGACCGCCGGAAGCGGAAAGCCGGTGATCCGCAAGTTCACCGAATCGCGAATAGCTGATGTGACGTGATCGAGAACGGCCTCAAGATGCACGGCGTCGGGGCCGGAACCGGCCTCTGTGCGTGAGACCGAAATCCGAATTGGCCGGCCGTGTACCGAGGGCTCCGACGAAAAATCTTCGATGTGCACGCGGTACGCTCCGGCCGACGCCCCCTCCCCTTCGAGACGGAGGTCGATCTCGGCAAACGCAATCGTCAAACCGGCGTACCCTCGCTCCGTCGGGAATTCGACATCCGAGCCCGCGCGGCGCGCGCGCGACGGTCCCGGCCGCCTGCGCGGGTCCAGACCCGGGGGAACGTACCGCTCTGCCATCCGCGCCCAGTAGAGCACCGGCTGGATTCGTTCGAGCGCGAGGTCGGTGAATAGAGCTGGTGAAATATCGGGGGCGTCGAGCGACGGGATCTGCAACAGGTTGCGCGCACTTGCCAGATCGGCGGCGCGAGCGTTCGGGAGATCCGAGACACGCCGCTGCAGCGTCTCAACCCCTCCGCTGACGTCCTGCACAAGTTGATCGATTCCGCTGCGAAGCGTCGTGAGCCCACTCACCGTGGTTCGCAGAGATCGCACCGACCGCACGAAGCCTAGTCCCAGACTGCGGAGCGATGCTCCCTGGAGTCGCTCCGCGAGGGCACGGGCGGAGTCGATCAACGGCGTCGGGTTGAGGGCTTGGAGTTGCGCCATCCATGCGTCCCGTGCCGAATCGGCGGCCGACTGAATCCCTCTCGCCAGGGCTGGGGTCTGCAGATTCTCCGGTCTGATCGCCGCGACATTCACGGTTCCGGAGAGTCCATCCAAACTGAAATCTGGTACGGGGACGCGCCGGGACCATTCGTCGATCTGACGCCGCAGCGCGCCGCCTTCGGGATCGGGATTGGGGATCGCACCCGACGTTGCTCGTGGCGTGCCGAAGCGTAGCCCGCGGACCGCGATGGTGTCGATGAAAATCTTCTTCTGCAACAAAGGTCTCAGGTTGAGATCGGCGACGACCTCATCGAGCTGGAAGAGATTGGTCATGGGTGCGTCGGGATTGGTGACTAGCAACCCGCGCAAAATCACCGCCCCTTCGGCCAGCCGAACGTCTGCCTCTTCGAGATCCACCTTGGCGCCAACAAGTGCCGTACCAACGACCTCAATGCCACGTCGCACGGCGGAATCGAGCAAGAGGTACCAGCCTGCACCCATCAGGACGAGCAGCAAACCAAGCGGTATGATCGCTTTCCAACGAAAGACGTGCATACCGTCAGTCCGTTTGGAAGAGCTGGTAGAAGTTGTACAACTTCGAAGCCCTGATGAACCTGAAGATTCTGGTGTTCAGCAATCGCGGCAGAACATGGGTTCGGTACCACGCTACACCCAACCGCGCTACAAAAAAGATCGGTGCAAAAAGCACGACCCAACCCACGAGGCTCCCCAACACCACCGTATTGTTGTAGTTGGACAGCGGAATCACCGGAACGTTGTACAGCATGGTCCACAGCGGTACCAGACCCGTGGCGTCGGCGAGCAGTGCATTGCCGATGGCGTCGAACCAGGGATCGAATAGGAATCCAATCGGCGCAAACGCAATCCACCCCAACATGGCGGCGGGGAACGACACGTTTAGAAGGAATACGGCGCCGAGAATGAGGAGATTGTGAAGATTCACCAATGGAGTCAGCCCAAGGGCGGACCCCATCGCGATCCCCAACGCCACCTGCCCCGGAGTGCCATCCGAGTTCAAGGTCTTGACGAGCTTTTGGAGCAAGCGGAGTAGGAGCATGGCTGGAAAGTGCTTTGATCGGCTAGGATTGTACAGCCGGGCAAAAAAGGGTGTAGGGTGTTGGGTGTAGGGGTACGGTGTCGATCTCAATCAACGACACCCTACACCCTACACCCCACACCCCACCCCCTACCCCATCGTCTTCCGAACCGCACCCACGAGGTCGTCTGCTTCAACGGGTTTCTCTAGAAAGGGTTGCCCTGTCTGTTCGAGAAACTTGCGCGTCTCGTCGTCGCCGGCCATTCCGGTGACAAACACGACTCGCTTCGCCATCTCGGGAAAATCCGCCTCCAGTTGGCGGAAGAAGCTCTTCCCTTCCAAGAACGGCATCAGAATGTCGAGGAGAATGACGGAGTAGCGTCCTTGCTGCAGTTCGGCGAGCGCCGCCAAACCATTGTCCACGGCCTTCACCATGTATCCGGCGCGCTCGAGCACCTGGCCGTATGCACTGCTCACCTCGGTATTGTCATCGACGATCAGGACATCCACGGAATCCTCACTGTAGGTGAGACGTGAGAGGGGAGAGAGCCCGACCCCACCCCAGTTGTGTTGTAATCCTTATTCTCCAGGTCGGATCACGGGGGGCCCACCGCCGTGACACCTCGACGCCCGACAGTAACGAGGTAGATGCTCAAACCCATGACTCCAAACCCACCCAATAGCCGCCACCCTAATGGTTCGGACAATGCCACACTGCCAAAGAAGACACCAACCGCGGTCTCGAAGATCACTCCCATGCTTACGAAGGTCGCTTCGAGCCGTTTGAGCAACCAGAAGAGCCCAAGATAACACCCCACGGTCACGGCAAGGGCGAGATAGACAATGCTACCGATGGCGGCGGCCGTGAAAGTCATGGACGTGTCCCGCTCGAGTGTCACGGCGAGTGCGCCGAGCAATACGGCCGCCGACGAGACCTGGAGGGCGGTAAGCCAGAGGGTCGAGGTTTCGCGGCCATGCCGCCGCACCATCACCGCCCCGACCGCACTCGCGACCGAGGCGATCAGGACCGCGACCACGGCCGCGATAGGCACCGCCGCGCCGAGTGATGGACCCACGAGCAGGACCACCGAAACCATGGCCAACGCCGTACCGCTGACCTTGCCAAGGGACAACGGCTCGTCCCGCAAGAGAAAGTGCGCCGCCACCGCCGTAAAGGCGGGGAACGTGGCGAAGAGGATCGCCGTCAGGCCCGATGAGATGGACTGCTCGGCCCAAAAAATCAGCGCGTATGGGACGCCGATCTGCGGCAGCCCAATCGCCATCCAAAACCAAACCTCACTGCCCTTGGGACGTCGACTCCCATCCACAATCTGGGCCAACGCCAACAGTGTGACCGCCGCGAGCACCGTACGGGACGCCGCGAATGTGAAAGGTTCCAGATCGCGGAGCCCGATCCGTATCACACCCCACGTCGTACCCCAAACGAGGCCGATCCCAAGCCACACCGTACCTGGGAGTAGCCGGCCTTGAATACTCATGGGAGGGGAAGACAGCTCGCGAACGCGACCCGCGGTTAGAGAACCAACCCGATGGTCATACCAACTACAACGGCCAAGGCAACGAGGACGAGGGTGAAC
>JAPULP010000181.1 GCA_027294815.1 Gemmatimonadota bacterium
AACTCGCCGCCGTGCTGGGGGCCGAGCGGTTCGTGAAGGAGATCAAGACGACCGCCAACCTGCAGCACCCCCACATCTTGCCGTTGTTCGATTCGGGGGAGGCGGACTCTTTCCTTTATTATGTCATGCCGTTCATCGACGGCGAGACGCTGCGCGACAAGCTGAACCGCGAAACGCAACTCGGCATCGAGGAAGCGGTGAGCATCACCACCGCCATCGCGGATGCCCTCAACTACGCGCACCGCCAGAATGTCATCCACCGGGACATCAAGCCCGAGAATATCCTGCTGCACGATGGCCGTCCGATGGTGGCGGACTTCGGGATCGCATTGGCGGTCAGCGCAGCGGCGGGGGGGCGGATGACCGAGACCGGCCTCTCCCTCGGCACGCCGCATTACATGAGCCCCGAGCAGGCGACCGCCGAGAAGGACCTCACGAACCGCTCGGACATCTACTCGTTGGGGTGCGTGCTGTACGAGATGTTGACTGGCGAGCCGCCGCATACGGGTGCGTCAGCGCAGGCAATCATCATGAAGATCGTGACCGACGATGCGCGGCCGATCACGGAGTTGCGCAAGTCCGTGCCGGCGCATGTTGCGGCGGCGACCGCCAAGTCCTTGGAGAAGTTGGCAGCGGATCGGTTTGCCACGGCACAAGCGTTCGGCGAAGCGCTACAGAACACTGCGTTTGTGGGCAGGACGACATCTACCGTCGCCGCCGGTGCATCGGCGGGGTCGTGGAACCGTCTCTCACAGACCCTCGCCGGCATCGCGATCGGATTGCTGATTGTCGTCGGTGCTCTTGTGCTGCGCGAGGGTCCGGAGGCAATGGTCGTGGTCTCTCGGTTTACTGTCGAACTCATGGGCGAACGTGGCGGCGACGGTGCCACGTTCAACGGACCGGGCATCGCGATTGCCGAGGATGGGAGCCGTTTTGCCTATCTGGGGTCGGCCGGCGCACAGTCGCAGATCCTCGTTCGCGAACGCAATCGCCTCGACGCCGAACCGGTTCGGTCGACCAACGATGTTCGTTGTTGTCTCGCCTTTTCCCCGGATGGACAATCGCTGGCGTACATCACGACCCCAATCGAACTGAAGGTCGTGTCCCTGCGTGGAGGTGTTTCCACGATCGTCGCGGATTCGGGCCTACAGGATCCGAGTCTCTATGGCGGAGGGGTCGATTGGGGGCCGGACGGTCACCTCTACCTCAGCATGGTCGATGGGATCTGGCGCATCCCACCCGATGGAGGTGAACGCGAGCGCGTGACCAGGATTGGGCCCGGCGAGCGTACCCACGCGTGGGCGGACGTGTTACCGAACGGTAAGGGCGCACTCGTTACGATCGTTCCACGTGAGTCGAGTGACCAAAGTGCCTATGCCATTGGCATCGTGGACTTTGCGACCTCGGAAATCACCGTCTTATTCCAGGGAGTCTATGCTCGGTATGCGCCGTCGGGGCACATCGTGTTCGTGCAAGACGACGGCACCATGCTCGCGGCACTATTCGACCAGGATCGCCTCGAAGTGACCGACACGCCGGTGGCGTTGATAGACGATGTCGATGTAGTTGGGCTTGGAGCGGCCCGCATGGCGTTGTCGCAGACAGGCACGCTCGTGTATCGACGAGGAACGACCGTGCTCAATCGATTGGTCTGGGTCGATCGGAACGGTGCCGTCGAACGCGGTGTGGCACCAGAGCTGGAAGGCGCCCTGGGAAGCCCAAGATTGTCGCCCAATGCGGAGCGGTTGGCCGTGAACCGCGCGACGGCGGAGGGGGGTCATGTGTGGACGAAATCCCTGCGAAGCGGCGATGCCGTCCGCCACACTTTCGAGGGCCAGCTCAACTGGCGTATCAATTGGTCGCCGGCCGGCGATGCACTCTATTTCATCTCAGATCGAGTGGACAACGGTTCGGTGTTCGTGAAGCCTGTGGACGGGACCGGAATCCCGGTGCGTATGCCCCTTCCAGAGTCGCGACCGATCTTCGAAGTGATCCCGGTCGACGACCGGACGATGGTCATTCGGACTGACAATCAGGCGCCCGGAAACGGCGACATCCTCCTCGTGCAAATGGGTGCCGACACGACTGTCACCCCACTCGTTGCGACGCAGGCCAGCGAGCTTACTCCGGCCGTGAGCAGGGATCACCGTTGGTTGGCGTATATGTCCGACGAGAGTGGAACGAATGAAATCTTCGTGCGGCCGTTTCCCAACGTGGACGCTAGCGTGTTCCGGGTATCGACCAACGGGGGGACGGAGCCGGTGTGGGCTCACTCTGGCCGCGAACTCTTCTACCGGAATGGGGACGGTGACCTCGTGGCCGCCGATGTCGTGACCGCACCGACGTTCAGGGTGACCCGACAGCAGGTCCTGTTCTCGGCGATCGGTTATAACTCGAACGATTTCGATTCGCAGTATGATGTTTCGCTCGACGACCAACGGTTCTTGATGATCATACGGGACGAGCCGGACGTAGCGAGTGCAATCGTGGTGGTGACGAACTGGTTCGAAGAGCTGAAAGAGCAGCTAGGGAATTGACCGACCTCACCTCCCGTCTCTCGACCGCCCTCGCCGACCGCTATAGAATCGAGCGCGAACTCGGCCGCGGCGGCATGGCGACCGTGTACCTCGCCCACGATCTCAAGCACGACCGCGAGGTCGCACTCAAGGTCTTGAATCCGGAGCTCGGCATGGACATCGGGGTCGAGCGGTTCGCACGCGAGATCAAACTGGTCGCGAGTCTCACCCACCCCCACATACTCCCATTGTTCGACTCCGGTGACGCCGATGGCTACCTGTATTTCGTCATGCCGGCGATGAAAGGTGATTCGTTGCGAGACCGGCTCAAAAAGGAACATCGGCTTTCGGTAGATGAAGCCGTGCAAATCGCGCGGGAGGTTGCGGACGCGCTGGATTACGCCCACAAGAACGACATTGTCCACCGGGATATCAAACCCGAGAACGTCATGCTGCATGGTGGTCACGCCGTCGTGGCCGACTTTGGGATCGGCAAGGCGATCGCCACAGTTGCGGATACCGGCGCCATCACACAAGCCGGATTCACTGTGGGCACGCCCGCGTACATGAGTCCCGAGCAGGCGGTGGGCGACCATGAGATCGACGGACGCAGTGATTTGTACAGTCTGGGCTGTATGCTGTACGAAATGCTGACCGGTGAGCCGCCGTTCACCGGGCCCAACGTTCAATCCATCATTGCCAAACGAATCACGCAAGCCCCTCCCGACGTGACTGCGGTCAGGCCGAGTGTGCCATCATCCATCAGCCGAACGCTGAAGAGGCTCTTGGCAACGAGTGCGACCGACCGTTACGACACAGGTGAGCAATTCAGAAAGGCTATTCTCCAGGC
>JAPULP010000182.1 GCA_027294815.1 Gemmatimonadota bacterium
GATCCGGTTGTTGGCGGGATCCACCAGCCAGAGGCTACCGTCCGGCGCCCAGTCCATGCCGATGACCTGGCTGAACTCCCCCGGGCCACTCCCCTTTCGGCCGACCGTCCGCACGTAGTTGCCCTCCGCATCGAACACCCGGAGTTCCTGTGCCTGCCGCTCGAACACATAGAACCGGCCGGCCTCGTCTACCTCCAATAAGCCGACGGAGCCGAAGACATCGGGTCCGTCTCCTTCGAGACGCCCGATCCGGATTTGCTCGGTCACCTGCCACGTTTCTCCCTCGCGCCACATCCCCTCGCCAGGATTCGAAACGACGACTCTGCCGCTCGGGAGGGTGTCGATCGTCCCTTCAAACGCGCGGCTGGGGCCCCCGTCTGACCCGCAGCCGAGTAGCAACAGCATCGATGCGGCAGCCAGCAGGGCCAAGAACAGAGACCGCTCGGCGCGGAAGAGCGAATTCATTGGGCGATCCTTGGAGTGTCGGTGGCCGGATATACCCCTTGGATGCCTGGAAGATCGGGACGGTTGCATGAGGGCGGTACGGCGGTACGGCGGTAGTTTCCGTCACTGCCCATCTTGCCGTCGGCCCGTCGTGCGGGACGGTGTGCAGGGTGGGCCCGCCGGGCGGTTGGGAAGGGTGCGGCGAAACGCCGGTCGCGTGCGGTAGGTACCTCCACGCGCTGTAGTTCGCGTTATGCGGTGGGATCTCCTATCTGTCGAAGCTCACTAACGCGCGCTCCGCACCCACTGCATCGCTTCCGGCTCCGACCTGCGACTTCCGGCTTCCGGCTTACGGCTCACGGCTCACGGTTGCCGTCATGACACCGCAGGCATGGCCCTGGCGTCGATCGTCTCTCCCACGGCGCTCGCCACCCGCCGCCTTTCCGGTCCTCTTTCAAACAGCACGTACAGCGCCGGCGTCACCGTCAGCACGAACAGCGTCGAGCTCAACAGCCCGCCGATCAGGGCATAACCCAGCGCGTTCCAGATATTGGCGTCGGCGTAGTCGGAGAACAGCACCAACGGCATCAATCCCAGCACTGTGGTTGCGCTTGTCATCAGAATCGGGCGAACCCGCTCTAGCGTGCCGCGTACGACGGCTTCCATGAGCTGCACGCCGCGCGTTCTACGCAGTTGGTTGACGTGATCGATCAACAAGATGGCGTTGTTGACCACGATCCCTCCCATCATGATCACGCCGATGTACGCCTCGCGCGTAAAGCTGGCACCGGTGTAAAAGAACATCAGGAACACCCCGACCAACGCCATCGGTACCGTGAGCAACACACAGATCGGTTGTCGCATGGACTCGAACAGCGCGGCCGTGACCATGAAGACCAATACCAACGACACGCCGAGCACGATGTAGATCTGTGCCCGCTCGTCGTCGGACCAACTCCAAGTTTGCTGTCCTTCGATGCGGTAGCCGTCCGGCAATTCGGTGCTGGCGATCACGGCATCGCGATATCGATCGCCCAGCTTGCGCGGCCCGCGGAATTCGTAGCGAACCGATCGTTGATACTGCTGGTCTTCCCGCTCGATGACGTTGAGCACGTCGCGCTCGGTGATCACCGCGATGTCGGCGAGTCGCACGTCGCCGTCTTCGGACATGATGAGCGTCTCGGCGAGCTCGAGCACATCCAGTTCTCGGTAACCCTCCATCTTCACTTCAAAGCCCAACTCCTCACCACCGACGCGAATCTGTCCGGCGCTGGTTCGTCCGCCGACCGCTGCACGAACCTGATTGACCACCTCTCTGACGGTGAGTTCGTGCATGGCCAACCGTTCGCGATCGAGCTGCACTACCACTTCGCTGGCCTTTTCGCTTCCCCACCACCGGCCGCCGGCGTTGGTGTCGACGTCGCGAACGCGTGAGAAACGCTCGAGACGAGTCTTCATGCCCTCGGCGATGTCGCGCACGCGTTCGTAGTTGTAACCGAATATGCGAATAGTGTAGTTGGGTGGGCTCCCCCCACCGCCGTAGAACGACGGTCCATAGCCGTACACCCGCACGTCGGCACCGCCGAACTGATAACTATACGCCACCATCTGCTCTTTGATGGCAACCGGAATCTGCGTCTGTTCGATACTCTCGGGGAACGTGATGCGAATATTGGCACGCTGCTCGAAGACTTGCGTGACGAACTTCTCTACCTCGGGAGTCTGGAGCAACTTGGTTTCGAAGAAGCGCGCCAATGCATCCGTACGTTCCAACTCCTGACCGCGGGGGAGTGAGATGCGGATGTCGATATATGAAGCCCCGCTGAAGAAACCACCCCAAATGATCCCGCGCGTCACGTACTTGTCGAACAAGTGCCAAGACCCGTAGAACGCGCCGAGCGCAATAACGATCGTAAACCAGGGGTGCCTCGTGGTCAGCCCGACCATACTGCCGTACGCACGGACGTAGATCGGCGGGCGGGCTGCCGCTCCATCGGCGTCGGCCGAGATGCCGCCCAGCACCCGGGCGCCCAAAGACGGAATGAACGTAAATGCCACGAGCAGGCTGGCCAGTAGGCTCATGCCGACCACAACCGCCAACGGCACGTAGAAGACGCGTAACTCACCTTGCAAATACACAAACGGAATGAACACGATGAGCGTGGTGAGGGTCGCAGCGAGGATGGGCAGCACCACCTCACGGGCGCCCCTGAACGCAGCAACTTCCGGATCGTCACCGGCGCGCCGCCTCCGGTACACGTTCTCCAAAACGACGATGGCGTTGTCCACGATCAGCCCGAAGCCCATGGCCAGTCCCATGAGCGTGAGCACGTTGAGCGTGTAACCCGCGAAGTAAATGAGGTTCAGCGCAATCAGGACCGAAAAACCTATCGTCGCAAAGATGATCGCCGCCGAGCGGAACGACTGGAGGAAGAGCAGGAGCACGGAGAAAATCACCAACGCCGCCACAATGGCTCGCTCCCGCAGATCGGTGAGCTGCGTCCTGATCTCCTCGCTTTCGTCGTCGTCGAGAATCAAGCGCGTCCCTGGGGGGTGCATCTGCTCGATACCTGCGAGTCGTGCTTTTACGCGGTCGGCCACCTCAACACTGTTCGTGCCGTGTTCCTTGATCACTCTGAACCGAACGGCGGGCATACCGTCGATGCGGTAGTGAAACGTGTAATCCTCGTAGGTGTCTCGCACCGTAGCGATATCGGAGAGTCGAACGAGTCGCCCTTGATCGCTCAAGACGATGAGGTTGCGCACCTCATCAATCGTCTCGGCCCGTTGGCGAATGGCCAGCGTCCGCAGCAGCCCCCCGTCGTACACGGCACCGGCCTCGGCCACCTGTTCGATTTGCAAGACTCGCTGGCGCACCGTGGCAGCCGTCAAACCCAATGCGCGTAGCTCGTTCTGATCGAACTCCAACTCCAGCAGGCGATCTCTGCCACCAAAAGCGTCCACGGTGGCAACGCCCTCTACCTGTAGAACCTCCGGAGCCACCACGTCATCGATGTGGGCGCGGAGTGCTTCCAACGTATAAGGTGCGGTCAGGGTGTAGGTGAGCAGCGGACTGTACTGGTCGTCGAATTCTTCGGGGATGTACGGTTGAACGTCCGGACCGTCGACCCCGACCGGCAGCTCCTCCTCGAGAACAGCGAGCCGTTCGGATAACTCCAGGCGTGCGAAGTCCATGTCGGTATCGCGGTCGAACTCCACCGTGATTTGCGCAATACCCATGCCCTGGCGTTCTTCCG
>JAPULP010000183.1 GCA_027294815.1 Gemmatimonadota bacterium
GGGCGAAGGCGACGGACCGGAGATGATTGAGAGCGATCATAACTACGAGGTCGTCGCGACGCCCATCGGGGTCACGGTGCCCTACCTGCCCGAGGAAGCCGACGAGGTCGAGGTCAACGACAAGAGTTACTTCGTGTACGAAGGTACGTACTACCAGCAGTTCATCAACGACGGCGATACGATCTACATGGCCGTCGAGGACCCGCGAAGCTGATAGATCTGATCATCCCTTACCAGGAGTAGATTCGCTAACAGATACTGGTTCCAATCCGCATCGTCAGTCTGCTGCTGATCGTAGCGGCTCTGATTGTAGGCTGCGCGTAGACAACCTCATCATCGGCGTGCTTGACGACACGGAGTTCGAGTCGTCGCCGGTCTCCGTCGCCCCCGGTAGCCGGCTCTACATCTTCAGCGACGGGCTCTTCGAGGTTCGCAATCCCGCAGACGCGGAGATGCTCGAGTTGTCGGGGCCAGCGTGGCAGCTTCGTGAGACACAGTCGCAAAGCACGGATCACCTCGATACGATCCTCGCCGGCATCCGACGGTGGCAGGGTGCCGACGCGTTCGACGACGACTATTCGCTGATCGAGGTTACGTTCGCGTGAGCCGAGCAACGCGGTCGCGCCCGGCGCCCGGCTGGGGCCCACAGTTTCGGGCCATTACGTTTTGCGAAACGGGATTGGGTATTAGGATCGGTGGCGGTGGCGGTCCCCCCCGCAGACAATGCAAACGTGACGCAAACTTTGAGTTCGAGGGGTGTAACCATGTCCAACACCGTCGCCTGCGAAACCCCCAAACCATGGACGCGACAGCGGGGATGTACGGAAACAGAATGAGCAGTCCAATCAGTAAACAAAAACACCGCGGGTCGATTCCCGCGGTGTGGTTGGTTTGGTTGGTGTCGTCGAGGACTCTCGGTGGTCAGGCCCGACGGCGACGACGGGGGCGGACAAGGCCCGCTACGCCGATCAGCGCCAAGGCGCCCGGGCTGGGAATCTTCAGCAGGGTGATGGTCAGGTTGTTGAACTGCACGCCGCCATCCCGGGTCTCGGCGAACATGAGGTTCCAGTTCCCGCCCTTTTGGATCGGATTGTCATGCCACGGGAAGTGAGTGCTGGTGTAGAAACCGGAGGGCTGTGAGTCCGGCCCGTCGAAGTCCCAGATATCATCCTGGGGCCCGAAGGGATCACCACCGTTGAACTCCTTCTGGCCGTAGACGAGAGTCTGGCCGTTGGGGGTCGTCAGCTTCATCTCCAGGTCCGACGCCCAGCTCGAGTCGTCGAATATGTTGACGTAGTCAAAGTCGATGCGGAACCCAATGACCGGCTGATTGTTCTCATCGAGGACGATGTCGAAGTTGAAGACCTTTGACGGGGAGCCGATGTCGTGGACGCCGAACTCCCGGTCGGTAACAATCATCACGTCCTCGACGGTCCCGTGGCCGGCCATCGCCACCCCACCGATGGCGACAAGGCTGCCAACGGCGGTCAGTCCAATTCCTTTTCTCATTTCTGCTTCCTCCTAATCTTGTCGTTCTCGAGAATTCTGCCTCTTTCTCCCGACTCGGACCACGCGCTCACGCGTAAAAAAAGAGGTCCAACTTGAACCGTCCACACATACGGTTCGAATCCTCGGCCGCACCTTTCGATGCGATCGACGTAACACACCTCGTCGCACGCCAAGGAAGAATTTCGACCCCAACCCGCGGGGCGGGTCTCCTCACATTCCCCGATCCGCACGGAATCGGGGCTCCCCTCTGTGCGCCACATTAGTACTCGACCCGTCGGACTGCAAGAAAGAAAAGGCCAGGCTCTTACCCTACAGAAAAGCACGTCTCCAGTTGCCCAAAGAGGTGCCGATCAAGACGAGCGGCTGCACGCCGCTATTTCTGTGACTTCTCCTTCCTAAGAAGAAGATACCAACGGGAGCCGGTGGGTGAAACAGCCAAACTCGAACATGATCAAGTTCGCCATCTCACGCGGGCGGAAGAGTTGGACAGGACCAAAAAAACCCCCCGAGTGAATCCAGAGGGGTGTTCATTGCGTGTGCCGTGCCGTGCCTCGTCCCGGTGTTTGTTTGGTCTGACGCAATACAGACGATCGAATAGGAGTCACAGCAACGACAGCAGAGAAGGTATTGATTGGAGCCGCTGTGTCAAACAGCCGAGCCAGGCCATCGATTTATCCACAGCTAGGTTCGTTACGTAACAACAAGGTACCCACTCTCGTGGAGGGGGGCAACCACCCACTCGCGCATATGCGACCCGGGGGGTGTGGTAAAGATCTCGGAGCCGACCAGATCGACATCTTGAGGTGAACGGGATACACATCACAAAGCCGCGCGAAACAGCGAAGAAACATAGAAGAAACTTGTAAGAAACTGCTTGCAATGCCGAGGCACAAGCGTACAGTGTCCATATCCGAACGGATGTGGACAGCATCCTCGGGTATTCGGGTTGATGCTTCAGTGTGAAGCGCAGCCGACAATCAAAGATGCTCCCGCGTAGCGCTAACTACCGGGAGCGTGGCCAACAGTGAGGTGAACACCGATGGCAAACAAAGTCTATCAAATCGTTACCGATCGGGTCGTCGCTCTACTGGAGCGCGGCGTTGTGCCCTGGCGCAAGCCTTGGGTTGGTTCCGAGGCACGGCCGAAGAATCTCGCATCGGGCAAGCAGTACCGAGGGATCAATCCGTTCCTACTGAGTGTGACGGCTTGGAGCGAAGGGTTCGAGTCGCCGTACTGGTTGACATTCCGCCAAGCGAAAGACCGGGGCGGACACGTCCGCAAGGGTGAAAAGGCAACAACCGTCATCTTCTGGAAACAGTACACGGTCCGGGATCGCGACCCGGATACGAAAGAAGTCACGGCCAAGACCATTCCGGTTCTACGGTCCTACTCGGTGTTCAACGCCGAACAGACCACCGAGGTTGACTTTCCCCAGCCGACGGAAGCCGTTATCGAGTTCGATCCGATCGAGCGTTGCGAGTCGGCCGTCGCCGGGATGCCCGATCCGCCGAAGATCGAGAACGTCGGCCATGCGGCTGAGTATCTGCCCAAGTGTGACACAATCCGGATGCCGAGACCCGAGCG
>JAPULP010000184.1 GCA_027294815.1 Gemmatimonadota bacterium
CGCAACGACGGAACGTGTTGATACTCGGCGCCGGTGCGGGTACCGAGGTCTCCAACGCACTGGTTCACAACGTTGACTCGGTGGTGGCTGTGGAGTTGCACCCCGACGTAGTGCGGATCGCGACGGGCGGGCGGACGGGCAGTCGGGCAGATGGGCAGACGGGAGGCGGGCAGACGGGCAGGCGGGCAGGCGGGCTGTTGGGGCATGGCAAGGTGGAATGGATCGTCGGGGATGCTCGTAGCTACGTGGCGCGGACGTCGAGACGGTTCGATCTCATCACGCTGGGTGCGACGGGAGGAATGGGTACCGCTGCGGCGGGGGTCCATTCCCTCGGGGAGGATTTTCTCCATACCGTGGACGCTTACGTCAACTACCTCGACCATCTCACACCTGACGGCGTGCTCGCTATCACCCACTGGCTCACAATTCCACTGCGCGAGAACGTGCGCGTGATCCTGACAGCGGCCGCTGCACTTCATCGCGCATCACCCGAAACGGCAGCAGAAGGTTTATTCGTCATGCGGAGCTGGGCCACGGTCACCGTCTTAGCCAAGCCGTCCGGGTTCAGCGCGGAAGACATCGATATGCTTGCAGCTTGGTCGCGAGTTCATGGGTTCGACGTCGATTGGTACACCGGTCTCGATCAGCCCATCGGCGAGTTTCACCTATTGGAAGAACCGGTGCCGTTCGAGGCCGCAGCTGCGGGAACGGCGGGAGGGGACGCCGCGGCCGACTTCGCCGCCGGTTATCCGTTCGCCGTCCACCCGGTGAGTGATGCGCGGCCCTACCCGCACCACTTTCTCCGGCCGAGCTCCGTCGGCGCCTTCTTGACAAGCAGCCGCGGTACGTGGTTGCCGTTTGCGGAATGGGGGTACATCGCTCTCGTCGCCACACTGATTCAGAGCATTGCCCTGGCCGCGTCGCTCACTATCGTGCCGGTGGCATTGCGTGCTCGACGGGCGCAGAGCGCATTCTCGTTGCGGTTGGCTGGATACTTCGGCGCGATCGGCCTGGCCTATCTGGCCGCCGAGATTGCCGCGATCCAACAGCTCAGCCTGCTCCTTGGTCATCCGATCTATGCCGTGGCTGCGGTATTGGCGGTATTCCTTATATGTTCCGGGTTCGGTAGCCTCTGGTCGGACCGGGTGGCGGTACACCACGGTGCCGTCGTTCTCGGCGCCACCGCGCTTCTTCTGCTGATTCACGCCACGGTCTTGCTGCGGTTGGCGCACGTCTTCCAGTCCTTCCCTCTTCCGATTCGCGCTCTCGCAGGGATGATCGAGGTGGCACCCGTGGCCTTCCTCATGGGACTCCCGTTTCCTTTGGGGCTTCGCACCCTCGCCCGGGAAGACACGACCCGAACCGCTTGGGCGTGGGCGACCAACGGCTTCGCGTCCGTCGTTGCCGCACCGCTAGCGGCGTTGATCGCGTTGGAAATGGGTTCGCCGGCGTTATTCCTCGTGGCCGCTATCTGCTACTCCCTCGCCGGGTGGATCCAACACGCCGCTGCTGGGGCTGTCCTCCAGAAATCGACCATCTGAAACCAATCCACCTTGTGGACCTAATTGCTATCAAATGTGATGGGTATCATTTGAGAGCAAACCACCCGACCCGGGAGTCAGCATCATTCCGCGCCCCATGAAGCGCCATTGGTTCCAAACGCTCCTCGCCCCCTCCGGCGGAGATCTGCACGGTTACGGCATCCAGCACACTATCGGTGACCAGGCCGGAGGTCATATGCGGCAAGTCTTGACGACTGCTTGACGGCACGGCGATACCAATTGTTTCGCCACACGCCACGATCGTTCGTCCACGTTTGCGAGGTCCGAGCTTGTTCATCAGCGAGCATCACACCATACGCCACCGGTTCTTCGCGTGGCTCCTCGAGCATCGGTCTCTCGTCATGACCGCCGCCGCCTTCGGGACGGCAGTCGGTATAGCGGGCGCCGCCCGCGTTCGCATCGACGTGGACGTCGAGCAGTTCATCCCTACCCGGGGCACTGCGCGCGCCACCTACGACGAGTACAAGAGCGCCTTCTCCAAGGAGGACTCCCGGTACTCCGTGTTCTGGCAGAGCCGCGAGGAGCCCGGTGCCGCGCTGTTCACCGAGCTGGAGCGCATCGCCGCCAGGATGGAGGCCGTAGGTCTCGAGGATGTGCAGTGGATAGGGGGCGTCGACGTGGCCGACCACATCGAGTACGACGGAGAACGCACACTCCAGATGCGACCGCTCATTGAGCCAGACAGCGTGACCGACGAATACGTCGCCCGCGTCCTCGACGAATACCGCAGTGACGCGTTGTACAGCGGGTATCTCTGGAACGCAGATCAGAGCGTGTTCGCCGTCCACGGACACCTGCCCGATTCGTGGAACCACGATACGAAGCGTCAGGATGTCGACGACGCGTTGACGGCGAGCCTCGACTCGCTCTCCGGAGCCGGCGCGCGCATGGCGCTCAGCGGGATTCCGGTGTTCCGGTCCCGTTCACCGCGCCTGCTACAGCAGGATATCACGGTGCTGTTGGGTGGCGGGCTGGTCATAGCGTTCGGCCTGCTCTGGCTGGCGTTGGGCCGCGTGCGACTGGTCTGGTTGTGCCTCGCGTCCGTCGTTCCAGGCTATCTCTGCACCCTCGGCGTCATGGGTCTGGTGGAAAAGCCCATCACGATGCTCACGAGCTTCATCCCGATCATTATCATCGTGGTGGGGGTCAGCGACTCCATCCACATCGTACAGCGCTTTCAATACGCGGCCCAGAGGTCTTCGGGCCCAGATACAATAATCGCAACGTTCGCCGACATGGCGGGCCCGTGCTTCTTCACGTCGCTCACGACTGCCGTCGGATTCGCCAGCCTGATGGGAACCCGCATCGGGATCATGGTCGATTTCGGCCTGTTCACCGCGCTCGCCATTCTCCTGACGTACGCCTTCAGTATGACGTTGCTCCCCATCCTCCTCGCCATGTTCGGATCGGCTGCGCTCACCTCGTCGCCGCGGGCCCTGTTCGGCGGAGTCGTCGCAACCGCGGTGCGTCACGCCGCGAGACCCACACCGGTCCTCACCGCT
>JAPULP010000185.1 GCA_027294815.1 Gemmatimonadota bacterium
GATGGCGATAGCGCCCAGGCGTTCACCGTGCCGGGTGCCATCCTCCGGGTCGATCTGGATTTGCAGTACTGGCTGGCCGCAGGCTATGCCGACAGCGCCTTCCCGGCTCTCGTGAACAGCAGCCGTCTGTATACCGCCCCCGACGGGCCGCCGTCCGCCACTCGTCGTGTGGTGGGCCGATATGCTCCGCGGGATTCATTGCGGATCGCCGGACACGCGTGGGATGAAAGCCTCGATCGGCTGCCGGGAAAAGTTTTCCTTTATGAAGAGCGCGTTGGTGCGGGTCGCGTGATCGCGTTTGCCGAGGAAGTGAACTGGCGATCGTACTGGCGTGGCGCAAACAGGTTGTTCCTGAACGCCGTCGTCATCGGGCCGAGTGCGCAGTGATGTCGGACAGAGGGAGCCGGGCCATCATGTCAGTCACCGAATGCGGTCCAAAGAAGTCCGTCCGACTGTCAGACTGTCAGACTGTCCGACTTCTTGCCATGATAGCGGCGCTCGCCCCGTCCGCCGCCACCAGCCAGATCCCAACTTTCCGCGACATCACCGGTCACTCCTTCGGTGAGCGCATCACGCAGCACTACCAAATGGTGCGATACTTGGAGGCCCTGGCGTCGTCGTCGCCGCGGGTAACGATTGAAGAGCGCGGAGAGTCGTGGGAAGGGCGGAAGTTCGTCATGGCGGTTGTCACGTCGCGCGACAATCATGCGCGTATCGGCCAGATCCAAGCCAACTCGCGACGTCTGTCGGATCCGCGCACCACATCGGCCGCGCAGGCCGACATTCTGGTGGCGAATCAGCCGGCGGTCATCTGGTTCGGCGGATCGATTCACGGCTTCGAGCTGTCCGGCAGTGGGGGGGCCCTCAAACTGTTGGAGCACCTCACGACGCGGAGTGATTCGGCAACGCGCGCCGTGCTCGACAACGTCGTGGTACTGATCGATCCGATGTTGAACCCCGACGGCCGGGACGCCTTTGCGCGGCTGAACCACGAAAACATCGGTCGCGTGCCTAACGCGTCGGGAAACGATTGGGCAAACGATTTCACGCGGTGGCAGTCACTCAAATTTCGCACGGGGCACTATTACTTCGACAACAATCGGGATTGGTTCGCGCAGACCCAACCGGAAACGCGTGAACGGACGCGGACGCTAGCGTCGTGGCGCCCACAGATGGTCACGGATATGCACGAAATGGGAGCCGGCCGCGAATTCTTCTTCTATCCCACGGCGGGTCCTATATCGCCGCATGTGCCCGAGTTCGCATTGCGGTGGATGGATCGTTTCGCGGATGTTTTTGCGGGAGCGTTTGATTCGAGTGGCGTGGATTACGCCACTCGCGATCAGTACGACTACTTCTATCCTGGATACACCGACGGCTACCCGGTCTTTCAGGGCGCGCTCGGCATGCTCTACGAACAGGGATCGTCGAGGGGGCTCGCGCTCACGCGGCCGGATCGATCGACACGAACACTCGCGGAGGCGGTGGATCAGCAGTACACCGCTGCGTGGGCAGCCACGAGCTTCGTGGCGTCCCAACGCGAGACGTTGCTGCGGGAGTACTACGAGGGCTTGGTCGACGCGGTGGCGGCAGGCAGCACGGGCGTGCGCCGCTATCTCTTGACGCCCGACGGCGATGCCGGACACGTGGCCGAGCTGGTGAATGTGCTGCTGCGGGGCAGGTTGGACGTCGGTAGGCTCACGAATTCCGCCGTGCTCGACGGAGTTCGCGATCGCGACGGTTCGTTCGTCGGCCGCGTGACCTTTCCGGCCGGGACGTATGTGATCGACGCCGATCAGCCGGGCTCACCGCTGTTGCGTTCTTTGCTCGAACCCGAGACGCCCATACCAGACGACTTTCTCGCGGAGGCACGGGCGCGGGTCGACAGAGGAGAGCCCACCGAGATTTACGATATAACGGCGTGGTCGTTGCCGCTGATGTTCAACGTCAGCGGTTTCAGCACCACCGATGGGCGATCGCTGACCACCCAAGCGGTCACGGAGGAAATCGCCGCACCCACTGCCGAGACGTTGCGGCGCGCTTCGTATGCTTACTTGTTTGATGGCAATAACGCGGCAGCCGTGGCGGCGTTGTACCACCTACTCGACGGTGGGTATCGTGCCGCGATGACACTGCGACCCAGCCGCATCGAGGGCGAGGATGTACCCAGCGGTAGTGTGGTCGTGCGGGTGCAGCAGAACGATTCGTCGGTTCACGACGCCGTACGCGACGCATCGATGCGTTTTTCCGTCGCGGTGCGTGGTGTGCGCACAGGATTGGCGCCGCAGGGATTCCCGTCGCTCGGTTCCGCCGATGTGATTCCGGTGCGCAAGCCTAACATCGCGCTTCTCGCTGAAGACCCCGTCAACGGATATTCCTTTGGGTGGGCCTGGTATACCCTCGACCGCGTGTACGGCATACGGACGACAGTGATTCGCACCGGCTCGGTAGCGACGACGTCGCTGGACCGTTTCAATGTGCTGATCGTTCCGTCTGCATCGGCGCCGGATTTGCGAAGGACGCTCGGGACGGGTGGGATCGAACGTGTGCAGCATTGGGTGCGCGACGGCGGTACGTTGGTCACCATCGGTGCCGCGACCGATTTTGCTCTCGATGGTCTCGATCTCATAGCGTTGCGATCTTGGTACGACACCGACGACGGCAAGGACGCGCAACGTTTTGAACTGGAAGGAACGGTGTTGCGGTCCCGACTCGACACCGGATATTGGCTTTCCGCCGGGTATGCAGAGACGGACTTTCCTACACTCGTCGTGGGGAGTCGCGTCTATCGGGCACCGGAGGGGCCGCCATCGTCGTCGCGTCGGGTCGTTGCCCGTTTTGCCCAGCGCGATAGTCTGAGAATCTCGGGGCTCGCTTGGGATGAAACACTCGATCGGCTGGCCGGTTCGGTGTTTGTGTACGAGGAAACCGTTGGACGGGGTCGCGTCATCGCCTTCGCTGAGGACGTGAATTTTCGTGGGTTCTGGCGCGGCGCAAATCGGCTGTTCTTGAACGCGGTCGTGGTGGGGCCGAGCGGGAGGTAGGTCGGACGGTCGGACAGTCTGACGGTAGAACCAGGACGGAACGGACGTTATCTTGAACCATGCCGGAAAAACAGGGAGCCGTATGAAAAGCCATAATTGCCGTCCGACTGTCCGACCGTCCGACCGTCCGACTCACTCTCGTCCGACCATCCGACTGTCCGACTTCTTACCCGCGGTCGCGCTGCTAGCGTTCGCCGCGTGCTCCCCGGAAGCAGCGACGCTCGAGATGGGCACCGTCGAGTTCTCCGGTCCACCCGGGAGCGCCGAGCCCAACCTCTCTGCCACGAATGACGGGCAGATTCTGTTCTCCTGGCACGAACCCACCGAAGACGGCAGCGCCCTGCGGATGGCGGTGCGTTACAACGGCGAATGGTCGGAACCGAGGACCATTGCTGAGAACCGGGCTTTCTTCGTGAATTTTGCTGACTTCCCGTCGTTGATTGCGTTGCACGACGGCACGCTCTTGGCGCACTGGCTCGAGAAAACTGCGAAATTCACATATG
>JAPULP010000186.1 GCA_027294815.1 Gemmatimonadota bacterium
GCGCACCGCGCGCGTGAGGTCGGCGCGGCACTGGTGATAGACGGTACGCAGTCCATCGGCGCGGTACCGTTCGATGTACAGCTTCTGCAGCCCGACGCCGTCGTATGTGCCGCATACAAATGGATTGGGGGTCCGTACTCCATCGGAGCGGCGTACTACGGTCCGCGTTACGACGACGGCGTGCCGTTGGAAGAAGGTTGGAAGGCACGCGTGGGGAGCGAGGATTTCAGCCGTTTGGTGGATTACCAAGACGAATACAGGCCGGGTGCGTCCCGGTTCGATGTCGGTGAGGCGAGCAACTTCATCTTGACCCCGATGTTTGTTGCCGCGCTGGAACAGCTCCACGAGTGGGGAGTCGACAACGTCGGCGAGTATTGTCGAACGTTGATCGGTGGATTGGTCGATGACTTGGAGCACGCCGGATTCCAATTGACCGAAGAGCGGTGGCGTAGCCCGCACATGTTCGGATTCCGACTTCCGGAGGGTATGGACAACACGGCTCTCTGCGAGCGGTTGGCCGCCGAACAGGTGTCGGTTTCGGTGCGGGGCAACGCCATTCGGGTCGCACCGTATCTCTATAACGACCAAGACGACGTCGATGCCCTACGATTGGCGCTAGATTTGTAGTCCGGGGCCGAAATGGCGAAGAAGGGCTTGGGTGGGGCGGGTTCGACGCTAGACTGTATTGGTGGAGGTGCAACAACTGGCTCTTGAAACTCAAGAATGATACGTTTCGTACTGTGACGTTAGGAGGGCACTCAGATGGGCCTTGAACTGATATTCGCACTTGGGCTTGGCGGTTTCGGGTACTTCAAGACTCGGAAGTTCGTCCGCGAGCGACTTCGGTTCGTCGACGTCGTACAACGCCCGGCGGCCCCGGTCGCCATCGGCGTGGCCACCGGGCTCGCCGCCGGTCTTGCCGTTTTTGTTATTCCCTTCGTTGGTGGCTTGACCATTCCGATCCTGGCCGGCTTGGGAATCGGGGTAGGGGTCCGGCACGGAGCGAAGGATTCGAAGAGACTGCCGGCGCCGTAAAAAGCAGAGTGTAGGGAGTAGGTTGTAGGGTGTAGTTATTCCGAAGACGCAGTGAAGAAAATG
Organism: Gemmatimonadota bacterium; assembly: GCA_027294815.1. GTDB lineage: Bacteria > Gemmatimonadota > Gemmatimonadetes > Gemmatimonadales > GWC2-71-9 > B3T1B10. The sequence goes on from JAPULP010000186.1 coordinate 1,099, forward strand.
GCGGCCACCAAGGTTGGGCCGCCATTTTTTTGAGTCCGAATCTGAACACCCTACACCCTACACCCCACTCCTACCCCATCACCGTCCACGTCCGACCGCTGCGAAGCAGATCTCCGATGCTCGTTTCCTGGTCTACGGCTTCGTTCTGTTCGCGGACTTGGTCGCCATACGTGGGGGCCGGGTCGCAGAAGATCACGCCGAGCGCGACCGGGAGATTGGGAGGTTCCATCACTGCCAGCAGCGATGCGAGTGTCCGGTTGGTCTCGTCGTGTACGAGCATCTCGGATTCGGTGATGCCGTTCTCGCCGAGGACGACCGCTTCCAACTCGAACTTGCCGGGTTTGACGCGCAGTCCCATGCTCTTGTCTTTGCCGTACAACAAGGGCTGTCCGTGTTCGAGGTGAAGTTGGCGTTCGTCCGCGACACTCTTCTCCGTGATATGGGAGAACACTTTGTCGTTGAAGACATTACAGTTCTGCAAGATCTCCACGAGCGAGGCGCCTCGGTGTTCGTAGGCCCGTTTGAGCACGCCCGGCATGTGTTTTTGGTGCGTGTCGACCGTGCGTGCGACGAACCTGGCGCCGGCTCCCAATGCCAGTGCGGCGGCCGAGATGGGGTTTTCCACTGAACCCTTCGGCGTGGACGGCGACCGCGTACCACGGCGAGACGTCGGAGAGTACTGTCCTTTGGTGAGCCCGTAGATCTCGTTGTTGAACAGCAGGATTTGGACGTCGACGTTCCTTCGCAAAACGTGAATGAGATGGTTCCCGCCGATACTGAGTGCGTCGCCGTCGCCAGTCACGATCCAAACGTCCAGGGCGGGGTTGGCGAGTTTGATTCCGGTTGCGATGGCCGGCGCGCGCCCGTGAATCGTGTGGAACCCGTAGGTCGACATGTAGTAGGGGAAACGCGCTGCACAGCCGATTCCCGAAACAAAAACCGTGCTTTCCCTTTTCACGCCGAGGTCGGGCAGCGTACGCTGTACGCACTTGAGAATAGCGTAGTCCCCGCACCCCGGACACCACCGGACCTCTTGGTCGGTGGCGAAATCCTTAGCCGTCAACGGCGCCGCGACGGTTCCCGTCATGATGTGTCTCCCATCCTCGTGCGTATTCCATCCAAGATCTCACTGACCCGGAAGGGCTTGCCTGACACCTTGTTGAGTCCTTCCGCCGCAATCGCATAGGTACTGCGGAGCAGGGTGAGCATCTGGCCGTTGTTCATCTCGGGCACCAACACTCTATCGAAGCCCGCCAAGAGATCACCGAGGTTGGACGGCAGCGGGAAGATGTACCGAATATGAATCTGGGACACCTCGTGCCCTTCGTCTCGTGCACGCTGCACGGCCTGGTTGATGGGTCCGAATGTGGATCCCCACCCAACGACCGCCATGCTGCCCGTCTCCTCCCCACACTCAACCGATTGGAGTGGGATGTCGTTGGCGATGCCGGCGATCTTGGCGGCCCGCGCATCGGTCATGTGTTGATGATTCTCGGCGTCGTACGAGATGTTGCCGGTGACGGAATCCTTTTCCAGGCCACCTATGCGGTGCTCGAGCCCGGGCGTTCCCGGAACGGCCCATGCACGGGCCAATGTTTTCGGGTCGCGCGCAAACGGCTGGAAGCCCTCGGGCTCGGTTCGGAACGTGACGGGGAACGACGGCAGGTCTTCCGGATCCGGAATGCGCCATGGCTCGGCGGCGTTCGCGAGATATCCCTCCGTCAGCAGCATCACGGGCGTCATGTATTTGGTGGCAATCCTCACCGCCTCGATCGCCACATCGAAACAGTCAGTCGGCGTGGCGGCGGCGATGACGGGCATGGGTGCGTCCGCATTCCGTCCGTACACGGCCAGGTAGAGGTCCGATTGCTCCGTCTTTGTGGGTAGGCCGGTGGATGGGCCGGCGCGCTGCGAGTTGACGATAACGAGAGGGAGCTCGGTGCTGATCGCCAAACCGATCGCTTCTGTCTTGAGTGCAATGCCCGGCCCGGAGCTGGACGTGACACCGAGAGCGCCGGCGTACGAG
>JAPULP010000187.1 GCA_027294815.1 Gemmatimonadota bacterium
TATTGGACGTCGGTCTACCATCGGTTCGAGCGTGGCGTAGGCTGGATCATGTTGTCGTTGGGCGCGATCGTCTCACTGTCGTACGGACTGTGGCAAGTCGTGCAGGAGATCATCGCCGACGCCGCGATTCCCGTGGCTATCAAGGCAGCTATTTTCGTGGGGATGGTAGGGGCGGTGATTGTCTTCGTGTCGGTTGCGCGCGAAAAGTGGTTCGTCTCTCGATCTGACCCGTATAAGGACGTTCAGCGATGATTGTTTGCACTTCGTCTCAGGTCGCCGGCCAAAGGGTGGTCAAGACTCTCGGACTCGCCACCGGCAGTACGATCCGCGCGCGACACATCGGGAAAGACATTCTCGCAGTCTTCAAGAACATTGTCGGCGGCGAAATCGAAGAATACTCCAAGATGCTGGGCGAAGCGCGAGAACAAGCGCTCGATCGCATGTGCGCGCACGCGAAAGAGATGGGGGCCAATGCCGTCATCGACATGCGTTTCTCGAGTTCATACGTCATGGGCTCGGCTTCCGAGATTCTCGCCTACGGAACGGCTGCAGTGCTCGAGCCAGATTCTGCATCGTCATGATGGAAGCCGAGTCAATACAGAAAGTGAATCGTGCATAGGACATTCTGGATCATTGCCGCCATGGTTGGAAACACAATCGCTTCAGCGACGATCTTGTCACGGGAGAGATCAGTAGACGGTGATTGGAGCGGATCGATCTCGGTCGCCGGACAGACCATTCCGATGTCGGTGCACTTCGCCGCCGCCGAAGGAGGGGTCAGCGCTGCGATCGACATTCACGGTGTAACCGGCCTCGCCCTGCAAAACGTGTCATACGATCCACCAAGAGTGCACTTCGAGCTCCCCGCTGAGGCCGGACTTGCGGCGTTCGACGGTGAACACGCGGGTGACTCCATCGGCGGTGCGTTCACCCAGGCCGGGATCACAGGGACACTTGCACTCACACGCACCGTTTCTGAGGTACAGCGGACGAAGTAAGAATTCCCTTTCGGAGCGCCATGGCTTTTCTTGTCTCCATGCATTCCGACTCACCCCCCCCATTCCGACTCCTCCCAAACCCCCTGCTGGATAGAACGGCCCCCTACTCGTTGGCTGAACAATGGATACTCAACCGGGGGCGGCACCTCGAAGTCATGGAGGAGATCAGCTCCTGGCCCGGATACGAGCCCACACCCTTGCTCGACCTGCGTCCGCTGGCAAAGGAACTCGCGATCGGTCGCCTTTCTCTCAAGAACGAAGGCGCGCGGTTTGGACTCGGCAGCTTCAAAGCCCTCGGCGGTGCATACGGCGTGGTGCGGGTTATTCAAGACGAAATCGAGCGCCTGACGCAGACGTCCGGCGTCACCGGTCGGGAGATCATGGACGGTGCGTACCGCGACATTGCATGCGGAATTACCGTCACGTGTGCCAGCGACGGGAACCACGGCCGTTCGGTCGCCTGGGGAGCACAGCTTTTCGGATGCCGTTGCGTCGTGTACCTCCCACCGGCGGTGAGTCCAGCCCGGGAAGCAGCCATCGTCCAGTACGGAGCGACGATCGTGCGGACACGAGGTGACTACGACGATGCGGTCATGGAGGCGCACCGAGACGCGCAACGCCTCGAACGGTTTGTCGTGTCCGACACCTCCTACGAAGCCAACGTGAACGTGCCCCGCGACATCATGCAGGGATATACGGTGTTGCTCGCCGAGGTCTTGGAGCGGCTGACGGGCAGCGACCGGCCTACACATATCTTCCTTCAAGGCGGAGTTGGAGGTTTTGCCGCCTCGGTGGTGGGTCACCTCTGGGAAACACTCGGCCCCGACCGGCCGGCCTGCATTGTGGTCGAGCCGGATTGCGCCAACTGTCTGTTCGAGAGCGCCTCACTCGGCCGCCCCGCAACGGTAACAAACGTCCATCGAACAATCATGGGTTGTTTAGCGTGCGGGGAAGTCTCCACACTTGCCTGGTACATACTGGAACGCTCCGTCGATGCCTTCATGAGTATCGCCGACGAAGCCGCAGAGACCGCGATGCGGCGGCTCGCGAATGCGGACCTCGCGGTGCCCGTCGGACCCTCCGGAGTGGCAGGCCTGGCCGGCCTGGTGTGCATCGCGGGGGACGCGGACACCCGCACCGCGATCGGCCTCGACCGTTCATCCCATGTCCTCGTGGTCGCCACCGAACGGCCAACCAAGGGGGAGTGATACCGAGATGCAGATGTACACCATCGGACACTCTACGCGGACCACCGAGGCATTCGTCGAGCTACTCGATGCCTTCGGCGTAGAGCATTTGGTTGACGTACGACGGTATCCGGGATCGCGCCGACACCCTCACTTTTCCAAAGACATGTTGCAACGCAACCTCGTACAGCACGGGATCGACTATACCCACATGGAATCCCTCGGAGGACGTCGACAGCCCAGTCCGGACTCTCCGAACACGCACTGGACATCGGACGGATTTAGGGGCTACGCGGACTACGCTGCGAGCGCCTCGTTCGCCGCGGGGCTCACCGAACTCCTCCGGATAGCCCATCGGCAGACGACGGCCGTGATGTGTGCCGAAGCAGTGTACTGGAAATGTCACCGCCAGTTGCTCGCCGACTCTCTGGTGGCGCGAGAGGTTGCCGTGCGTCATATCATGCGTCTCGGTACGGCCGAACCACACGAGTTGAACCCGGCCGCGCTGATTCTTCCCGATGGCCGGCTCCAGTATCCGTCCCGAGAACCCGATCAGATCGGATTGTTCGCCGAGCACGCAACGGAAAAAGACGTACGCCCCGAATAACCCACTCGCCGCCCCCACTATGGCCTTGTACCTTGTTGGTGGCCACAACCCAAGGAATCCTTGATGTCCACGTTAGGCACGACCGAGCATCCCCTTCGCATCGCCATTATCGGATCCGGTCCGGCGGGCTTTTACGCCGCGGATCGTCTCCTCAAGAAGCAAGACGTGAC
>JAPULP010000188.1 GCA_027294815.1 Gemmatimonadota bacterium
ATACACCCAACGCCATCCTCTCCAATCAGTTCTACAACCAGGCCAATCCCGAAGCGCATTATGAAACCACGGGTCCTGAAATCTGGTAACAAACGGAAGGCAAGATTACACACTTCGGGGCGTCGGCGGGTACCGGCGGCACACTGAGTGGGGTGGGCCGGTATCTCAAAGAGAAAAACGCCCGCATCAAGATCATTGCCGGAGACCCGGAAGGGTCCATTTATGCGCAGTTCAGCCGCACCAAGGAAATCGAACCGGCTCGACCCTACAAAGTCGAGGGCATCGGCGGTGACAAGATCCCCGATACGCTCCACTTCCAGTTCATCGACGAGTGGGTAACCGTCTCCGATCCCGACTCGTTCAAGATGGCGCGGCGTCTCGCCCGCGAAGAGGGACTGTTTCTAGGCGGTTCGTCTGGCCTCAACGTCTACGTATCGTTGCAAATAGCGAGTAAACTCGAACGTGATAGCAACGCGACGATCGTCACGATTTTGGCTGACACTGGTGAGCGATACCTGTCGAAGATCTACAATGACGATTGGATGCGTGAGAACCAGATGCTCGAGCCGGAGCGCGTATCGGTCGGCACGTTGCTCAAACTCAAATCCGATGACGCCCCTGAATTAGTCACCGTCGCACCGTCGGCAACAGTACGGCAAGCCCTCAACCTGATGGGCACGTACAATGTGTCGCAGCTGCCTGTGGTGGACGACGGGAAAAACGTCGGCTCCATTGCAGAGTCGTCGCTAATGGCGCAGGCAGTCGCAAAACCAGCGTCCCTGACCAGGCCTGTCCGTGAGGTCATGGACGACGCGTTCCCCGTCGTCGATGCCGATGCGCCACTGGAACACATTACGACTCTCTTGTCACGAGAGATTCCGGCTGCGTTGGTACAGAGTGACGGAGAGTTAAAGGGAATCATCACGCGTTACGACGTTCTCCGCCAAGTTGCGGGAATCCGTTGACGCCGGCCCGGCAGTGATCGTCCAATGGCACATTATCTCCTCTCGGCAGAGGCTACCTTTTCCGCTGCACACACGCTGCCCGGCGTCACCATGTGCGACCGACTCCATGGACACGAGTGGCGCGTACGGCTGACGGTGCGGGTTGAGGAGGATGGACTCGGAGCGCAAGGGATGGGCGTCGACTTTCGCGATATTGAGCGTGCCGTGAAGGACGCGGTCACCGATTTCGACCACCAGTACCTCAACGATCTGGAGCCCTTCCAAGATCACGCCCCAACGGCCGAGCGGGTGGCGCGACTCATCTGCAGCACCGCCACCAATCGCCTTCGGACCACGGCGCCCCACGCGGCGGTACAGGAAGTGGAGGTGTGGGAGCTTCCCCAGTACCGCGTCGTGTACCGACCGTGATCTACCCCTACCAAGTCACCGTGCTCACCGGAGGGTCCACGCCCGAACGCGACGTGGCCCTGGCCGGTGCGGCACAGGTCGTTGCGGCGCTGCGGGCAGAAGGACACAGGGTTTCCGTGGTGGACACGGTTTCCGGCTTCCTCTCGGCGGCGAAAGAAACCGAGCTTCTCACTGGGTCCGTGGACCGAGAGCCTCCCACGGAGGCGGAACTGGAAGCGCTCAGAGCCCGAGAACTCGGGCCGCAATTGGTCGAGCTCCCTGAGCTGAAAGAGGCGGAGGTCGTCTTTCCGGTGCTCCACGGCCGCCAGGGAGAAGGTGGAGAGCTTCAAGCGCTGCTGGCACTCGCCGGCATTCCCTTCACTGGCAGTGACGCTCTGGGGAGCGCCATCGCCATGGCCAAGGACGTGGCGAAGGCACTCCTGCGATACGCCGGCGTCACCACACCTGACTGGGTGATGTGGCCCGCCCCAACCGAAAGCATTGTAGCCCTGGACTTCCCCCTCATCGTGAAGCCGTCTCGGGTGGGCTCCACGATTGGACTTAGCGTCGTCGAGGCGCTTGACGACCTGGAAGCCGCTGTCGAACATGCACTTGCATACGACGACGACGTGATGATCGAACGTTTCATTGCCGGCCGGGAACTCACCGTAGGCGTACTGGATGACACGCCGCTGGTTGTGGGAGAGATCATCCCGCAACACCCCATCTTCGACTACGAATGCAAGTACACGCCGGGAATGACCCAAGAGATCTTTCCGGCGGACCTGCCGGCGGATGTTGCAGCCAACGTGCAAGCGAGCGCGGCGAGCGCCCACCGCATATTGAAGCTACGCGACATGTCACGGGTAGATTTCATACTGTCCGCCGACGGCGGCATCTACTGCCTCGAGGCGAATACACTGCCTGGCCTCACGAGCACCAGCCTTCTCCCCCAATCGGCGAAGGCCGCCGGCATAGAATTCGGGAAGCTATGCACGACGATTTGCGATCTCGCCGTAGAGCGGTACCAGGGAACAAAGACCCGGCAGAGGTGATTTTAAGGTAGATGTTGACTCGATCCCCATTCTCCGTCACTCCCTGGGTGCGCCGACTTCTCGTCGCGAACGCCGTGGTATATCTACTGACCATCACGGTGTTTACGGGACGATGGTTCTTTGACCTGGCTGCCTTCAGCCCCAGCCTCGTACTCCAGCAGCCGTGGACCTTAGTGACGTACATGTTTGTCCATGGCAGCTTCTTCCACCTCGCCTTCAACATGCTGATGCTCTTCTTCTTCGGGCGAGACGTCGAGGACTGGCTGGGTGGTACCGCCTTCGCTCGCTACTATCTCTTCTGCGGAGTGGGCGGAGCCGCGGCGTCGTTCGTTTTCCTCCCCATCGCACCTGTCACGATGGTGGTCGGCGCGAGCGCAGCCGTGTTCGGCGTGGCGCTCGCATTCGCGGTGCGGTGGCCCGATGCAAAGATCTTCATTTTCCCCCTGCCAGTGCCTATCAAGGTGAAATGGCTCGTGATCGGGTTGGTGGGCCTCAACCTGATGGCGGGCTTCACGGGCGTAGCCGACGGTGTAGCACATTTCGCCCACTTGGGTGGCTTCCTGTTCGGCTTCGGTTATCTCCGTTTCGGTCCGACACGCACGCACGGCCTCACCCAAACCGTTCGTCGCGAACCGGTGCGGGTGCTCGCTCACCCTACGGCCCACGCGGCAGAGGAAGAAAAGCCACCACGTGCACCCAGCCAACAAAGGGGCCCCTCGTACGATGAGGTCGATCGGGTGCTCGACAAGATCTCCGCAACCGGCCTCGACAGCCTCACACCAAAGGAGCGAGAACTGCTCGATAAAATGAGCGAGCGACTACGCCGGCGGTAGATACGACCTAAGCTGGCCATCCCCTCCTTGCAGACAGCCCACCCCAGTAGCAATTTATCCCCCCTCCCATGCTCATCGACCTGGTTCCGAGTTTTCTAGAGGCGACTTCGGCGCCCGATCCCATACGCGGGTACCGCCGGTATTTCGAAGAGCATCATCCTGTGCTGTCATCGTATTGGCGCAACTACATTCTCGATCCCGACAGCTCGCCAGCGGAAGAAGTGATGCGTCGCGCAGTGAAGGCGCGGCGCGGCGATCTCTATGCGCTGTTGGAGAGCGTAGATGTGAAAAAAATAGCCGCCGATACGTTGGCCCGCTGTGAAG
>JAPULP010000189.1 GCA_027294815.1 Gemmatimonadota bacterium
TCAACCGAAAGACCAGGCCGACTCCCCATAGGAAGTGATCGCCAGCGAGTCCCTTGAGCCTGCCGTGAGTTGATGGCGAGGAGTCTCGCTCTCAGCCTGTGGAATCCCTAGTTTTATGCCAATGGCCAACACCTTCGACCGCCTCAAATCCGCCGCCCTCGCGGATCGCTACGCCATCGAGCGCGAACTCGGCGCGGGCGGCATGGCCACCGTCTACCTCGCCGAAGACCTCAAGCACAAACGCAAAGTAGCCGTGAAGGTGTTGCGGCCCGAGCTCGCCGCCGTGCTCGGCGCGGAGCGGTTCGTGCAGGAGATCGAGACCACCGCCAATCTCCAGCACCCACACATCCTCCCGCTCTTCGACTCGGGTGAAGCGGACGGTTTCCTTTATTATGTCATGCCCTACATCGAGGGTGAGACGCTGCGGGACAAGCTGAGTCGCGAAACCCAACTCGGCATCGATGAAGCGGTGAAGATCGCGACAGACTTGGCGGACGCCCTCGATTACGCCCATCGCCAGAACGTGATCCATCGCGATATCAAACCAGAAAACATTCTATTGCACGATGGCCGACCGATGGTGGCGGACTTCGGCATTGCCTTGGCGGTGAGCGCGGCGGCGGGTGGGCGGATGACCGAGACCGGACTGTCGCAGGGGACCCCGCACTACATGTCGCCCGAGCAGGCGACGGCGGAAAAGGATCTGACGGCGCGGTCGGACCAGTACTCGCTGGCCAGCGTGCTCTACGAGATGCTGACGGGCCATCCGCCGCACGTCGGCGCCTCGGCGCAACAGATCATCATGAAGATCGTGACGGAAGAGGCGCAGCCCATCACGACCCTGCGGAAGTCGGTGCCGCCGAATGTTGCGGCGGCGACGGCCAAGGCGCTCGAGAAACTGCCGGCGGATCGGTTCGAGAGCGCTGTGAAGTTTGCGGAGGCCCTCGGCAACGAGGCGTACGGTGGCGAGCACGTCACGCAGGCCGGTGTCGGGACCAACGCTCCGCTGAGACAGCGTGCCATCGCCACGCATCCGGTGGTGCTCACGCTTGCGGGACTCGCGGTGGTCCTTGGCGTCGTGGCCCTGCGAGGGTGGACGCGCACGTCGCCGCAACCGGTGAGTCGCTTCGAGATCACGATGGAGCGCTTAGTAGGGGAGCTCGCGCTGGTGATTTCGCCGGACGGCGCGCTCATCGTGCACCCAGACGATCACGGAAGGCTGGTTCTCCGCGCCCGGGACAGGCTCGAGACGACGGTCATGCCCGGCGTCGAGAGTGCATGGACGCCCGCGTTTTCCCCGGATGGCAGCCGGATTGCGTACGCGACCGGCTTCCCGGGTGCACTCCGGTATGTCACGCTCTCTGGTGGTGCCCCGGTCACCATCTTGAGCGACTCCGTGCAGGGGCAGGGCCTCGCCTGGAGCGATGACGGCTGGATTTACTTTGCGGGAGGCGCGCCGGGAGAACTCTCGCTCTACCGGGTGCCCGACGAGGGTGGCGTCCCGGAACTGGTGGTGAAGCCCGACCCCATGCAGGACGAGCTGTTCTATACCAGCCCCGCGGTGCTGGACGGCGGTGGGGCATTGTTCATCACGATATGGCGACCGACGGCGCCGCCCGATATCGGGGTCGTGGATCTAGCGTCACGCGCCGTCTCGGTCCTCACATCGGGCACGCGCGCGTTGTACGCCGCCTCGGGCCATCTGATCATTGCACGCAGCGACGGCACGATCGCGGCAGTGCCGTTCGACGCGAAACGCCTCGAGCTGCGCGGCACCCCGACCGTGGTGGAATCCGGCATCCAAACCTCAGCCCTCGACCTCACCGCCGTGTCGCTCAGCCGCGAGGGCACGCTGATGTACGAGCAACAACGGGAGCTGATGGAAATCGTTCGCGTCGACCGTGACGGCCGGGAGACGGTCATCGATCCCGAGTGGAGTGGCCACTTCCAAGGTCTCGGCCTCTCACCCCTTGGAGACCGCCTCGCGTTCTCGGTTCACCAGGGGAGCCGGGCGGAACTCTGGGTCAAGGAGTTGGATGACGGTCCGGCGGCCCGCTTGGCGTCGATCGGGCGGTACGCCTACCGGCCCACGTGGACGCCCGACGGCAGCTCGGTGCTGTTCATCTCGGACTTCGGTGGGTTGCCCGCGCTCTACACGGTCCCGGCGGATGGCAGCGGACCGCCCGAGATCCTCTTGTCGTCTCCTCGCGCGATCGACGAGGGGGTGTTGCATCGCGACGGGGCCTGGTTGCTCTACCGACAGGGTTCGGGGAGCGCACGGGAAATCTACGCACGGCGCACACAGGGGGACACGACCTCGATCGATCTGCTCGACACCGGCGCCGAGGAGTACTCCCCGGTCCTCTCGCCGAACGGGCGTTGGCTGGCGTACGGCTCGACCGAATCGGGAGCGGACGAGGTGTATGTGCGCCCGTTTCCCGACGCCGGATCCGCTCGGTCGCAGATCTCCGGTGGCGGCGGTGGAACTGCACCCCTGTGGTCGCATAGCGGGCGCGAGCTGTTCTATCGCAACCGGTCGGACGAGTTGGTGGCGGTCACCATTTCCGAGCAACCGTCATTCCGCGTCCTGTCCGAACGGGTGTTGTTCTCGACGGTCGACTACGTCAGTGACACCAGACACCGCCGGTACGCGGTGAGTCCTGACGATCAATCCTTCATTTTCGCTCGGCAACCCGGGGGCCAGACAACGCGTGTGGTCGTCGTGCTGAACTGGTTCGAGGAGCTTCGAGCGCGGGTTGGGCGCTGAGCGTGCTCCCGGCGTGTTTCTCTGGCGGCTGCCGGTGACCCGCCTGAACCTACCTCAGGCCGGGCGTGTGGTGTGGGTTCGAGCGGCCGTTTTCGCTTAGGGACCCCAACAGGGCCCCAAACTCCGGACCTCGCGCGATCATAACTGAAGTCGCATCTTATCAAGCGATGCCAGACATCTTCGACCGTCTCAAAACCGCTTTGGCCGACCGCTACACTATCGAGCACGAACTCGGCGCCGGCGGTATGGCGACGGTGTACCTCGCCGAGGAC
>JAPULP010000019.1 GCA_027294815.1 Gemmatimonadota bacterium
GCAGTTCCATTCCGTCAGCAGCAAGCACGCGTATGGAAGGTTCTGCGCGACAACGGTTGCGCGCTTGACGCGCAATCACCGAACGCAGGTCGACCGCGCAGATGTCAACGACGCGGCCATGTTTCGTAGCCCACCGGGCGATGGCTTTGGGAATGTCTCCGGCGCCCGTACCTACGTCTAACACGCGGCCGGACCCTACGGCCGGCAACCACTTGGCAAGGTGCGCGAGCACGACGCGGGCACCGCCGAGCCAGCGATTTACCCTCACGAGGTGATCAAGCGTCACCTCCAGCTGCTCGGGGTCGTGTTCCGCAGCGTCTAGACGCTCTCTGGCACTCAGCCGCGAGGATAGATCCATGGGTAGCTCAGCAGGCGTGGGTGGACTGCGTTGGCTCCGAATCGGTCGTCTTGGCGAAAAAGACCACCGTCGCCTGCTGCCCACCAGCATTGTCATTCTCTAATACACGTTGGCGCACATAGCCGCTGCGTTCCAAGAACCGGATGCCGGGATCGTGGTGCGATACCAAAGCGGTGTGAAACTTCCGAGCGCCACATTGCGCGGCCCATGATTCGTACCCCGCCAACACCTGTTTGCCCAACCCGGCCCCTCGGTGCTCCGGATCGATCAGCAGCATTCCCATGGTCCACTCGTCATCGGCGGGGAAATCGACGAGCGCGTCGAGCATGCCGACCAAGGAATCTGTCGAATCGAACACCCCGATGATTCGTTTGTCATCCACAGACTTGGTCGGCGGCCCCGCGACGAAGGCACGCTTCGCCTCGTCGTCCGCCGGAGACACACCTGTGGCCATCTCAAAATAATCGGCAGTGCGCTCGAATAGCGATTGAACGTCCGGAATGTCGGGGGGTTCGAGCAGTCGCGTAGTATATTTGCCTTGTGGTCCTAGACCGGTGAGCCTCATGGGAGGAATATAGATAGTCGGACAGCTGCCACGGATGACGCTTAACCTTTGAGGACACGGATCCCACTCCCCACCCCGGTAGAGCGGACCACGGCCGTCAGCCCTGGGTTCCGGCGACGTCGTGGCGGTGCAGAGGGGTTGGGACTGTCCGACTGTCAGACCGTCGACTGAGATACCATGCGTAAACTTGCCGCCATTTTAACCCCCCTCGTCCTCTGGCATTGCGCCGAATCAGATATCGTGCGTGTCAGTCACGTGCGCCTCACAGGACCGATACAAGGGGCGTACGCGCCGGTCGGGTTCGACGTCGGTTGGAATGATTCGTTTCGCGATTCGGAGAATTGGGACGCAGCATGGCTCTTCATCAAATACCGGATCGAGAAAGGGGCGTGGCAGCACGCCACGCTATCGACCCGTCCACAAGACGCAACCGTCGGCGACGACGGAGGCATCCCAGCCACATTCCATCTCTCGTCTGACGGGTTGGGAGCGTTTGTGTACCGCGCAACACCCGGCACCGGTCGAATCGACTGGAAAGACCTCCGTCTGCGTTGGAACTACGCCGACGACGGCGTGCCCGACGGGAGCGAGGTGGATGTTCGGGTGTTTGCATTGGAGATGGTGTACATCCCCGGTGGAGTCTTCGCCGTCGGCGATGGCGAACCCGTCGATGTACGCGGCCACCTGCACGGACTGATGCCTGGATTGCCGTTCATGGTGACCAACGAGGATCCACTCACGCTGGGAGGCCAGGTCATCGGACGCGTCAGTAACAACAATGGATATGGTATGGACGCTTCCTTTGCGGACGACTTCGACGAAAACTCGCCCGTCACGGTGCCGGCGCGATACCCCAAGGGATCAACGCCGTTCTTCGTAATGAAATATGAACTCACCCAGGGGTCGTACGCGGCCTTCCTCAATACGCTCACCGACGAACAGGTTCAAGCCCGAAACCCAGTCGCCACAGTCGCGGCGGTGCGGCCCGGAATCCAGCGCTATACCGTCACCTCCGTTGCGCCGTTTTCAGCCGCCATCGGGGATCGGCCGATTCACTATCTGGCATGGATGGATGCCGCCGCTTTTGCCGACTGGGCGGCGCTACGCCCGATGACCGAGCTCGAGTTCGAAAAGGCCGCGCGCGGGCCGATTCCCCCGCAGTCCGGTGAGTACGCGTGGGGTACGAACCACATCGCCGAGAAACGCTACGCGCTCACTCACGCCGAAATGCCCGGCGAACGAGTTGCCAACCCGGGCATTCGAACGGGCAACGCGTCGTACGCGAGCACGACCGGCGGCCCTGAGTGGTGCTGGTCTTGCCTCCGCGGACCGTTGGCCGGCGGCGCGTTCCGTTCGGACAGCGCGACGAGAGAAGAGTCCGGCGCGTCATACTACGGCGTACTTCACCTGAGCGGGAATCTGGTTGAGCGAACGGTCACCATAGGGAACGCGGCGGGGCGGCGGTTTGACGGACAACATGGCGACGGCCGGTTGAATGCCGCCGGAAGGGCCGCCGGCCCGGAAGTGTCCCGCTGGCCTGGGTCGAGCAACACCGGCGCGGCGTCGCAGATCATCGGCGCCGTGGGCTCGGGCTTTCGTGGAGGAAGTTGGGCAAGCCCGGCGCGCAATCTGCGTATTTCAGACCGTGAGTTTGCGGCAACCCCGGATAATTCCCGCCAGCCCACCTTCGGCTATCGCTTCGTCCGCACAGCGCCACAACGCTGATCGCCTTCGCCTTTTCTGCCACAGAGGGCACTGAGAACACAGAGGTTATTGTTTTTCGTTGCACGTTCCCGCATTCCGGTTGCGTGGGGATGTGAAGTGAAGCAAAACAAGAACGTAACTGTGGGTGCTGGCTCTGTGACCTCTGTGCCCTCTGTGGCTAACATTCGCATCCGACTTTCCACTCACCTATAGACCGCGCCGTCTCCTGAATGGTCGTCCATGCACTGGGGCGCCAGTGTGGCCGTGAGCATTTCCGCCAGCACCGAGGGCCGGCTACGGTTGGCCTGGAAGTAGGCGAAGAAGCTGGGGTGCTGCCAAGGGGTCATGCCGGGCACCACGACCGACCGAAAATCGGCGAGGATGTCCTCCATCGGCTCAGACGCCTGGGGCGGCGCCTGCGGTAGCTGGGCCGCTATCTCCCCCGGACGCACCTGCGCCTTGACCGGAAACCCCTCAACCCGATCCAGGTAGTCCGCCATCCAATCGACCAA
>JAPULP010000190.1 GCA_027294815.1 Gemmatimonadota bacterium
ACCGGGTGTGACAATCCGGAAGTCTGTCTGGGGCAACTCACCGTCTTCCAGGTGTTCTTGGCCTTCCAATCGGAACGGCAGGTCGTAGTTGACCCCCATCGGATCCATTGGCAGTGCGGACGTTCCGCCCACCTGCTCCACGCCCGGCATCGCCTGTAAAGCGGCCCGGAGGTCCCGAGCGTACTGTCGAACTCTTTCTGGCGTATCGTAGCTTGCGCGATTCAGGAAAACTCGAGCAGCAACCGCGCGACCGGCGTCGAATCCGGGATCGACCCTTTGCAGTTCTACCATCGTGCGCATCAACAAACCGGCGCCGCACAACAGCATGGTCGTGATGGCGAGCTGCGACGTAACGAGCACCGCTCTCATGCGATTGTGACGGCGTCCGGAACTGGCAGACCGTGAGCCACTCTCCGTTAGAGTCTCCCGTAAATCCACGCGGGCGCCGTGCAGTGCGGGGGCAAGTCCGAATAAGATCCCCGTCGCCACCGAGGCAAGCACAGCAAAACCAAGAGCGGCGCCGTCAATCGCCAGCTCTTCGGCGCGCGGAATGATCCCGGGTTCGAAGGTCAGGATGAGATTGTGGGTCAACTTGGCGAACGCGATACCCACCACGCCCGCCCCCAGGGACAGGATTACGCTCTCGGTGAGGAGTTGTCGCGTGAGTCGGGCACGCCCGGCGCCCAATGCCGCCCGCACGGCAATTTCCCGCTCGCGCACTGCCGCCCGCGCCAGCAACATGTTGGCGATGTTGACGCACGCGATGAGAAGAACGAGTCCCACCGCGATGAACGCGACGATGAGCGTCGCTCTCGCCTCGCCGACGATCCGTTCGCGCATCGGTTCGACAGCCGCTCGCCACCCTTCATAAATGTCCGAAAACTCGCCCACCTGCAATTCGTTGGAGACGCGCAAGAAATCGTCGCGCGTTTGAGCGAGGGTCACGCCGGATTTGATGCGGCCTATGGCTGTCAACCAACGGGCGTGGCGCGTCCACCGGTTTGGAGCGGTGAACCGTACGGGCACCCACATGTCCACGTTGGGTGTCGGCGCGGCAATGTTGGGTTTCATGACGCCGACGATCTCTACCGGCTGCGCGTCCACCCGAATCACGGTTCCCACAATCTCGGGATCGCCGCCCCACCGATCGCGCCACAGTTGATGGCTGATGATCACCACGTTGCCACGGCGTCCTTCGGTGGCGTCGTCCATGGTGAATGGACGCCCGAACAGAGGTTGGAGCTGAAGGACTTGGAAGAAATTCGGGTAGACGATGACACCGTCTATCCACTCCGGCTCTTCGTCGATCTCCAAGACGAAGCGATCGTCGCCCCATAACGTGACATCGGTGAGCGTGCGGTTGTTCGCGCGCCAATCGAGGAACACGCCGGTCGACGCGGCATCCGACTCGGTTGGTTGTGTGGGATGCTGCTCGGTGATGACGACGAGTTGACTCGGCTCACCGAATTGGAGTGGGCGGAACAACACACCGTTGATGACGCTGAAGATGGCGGTGTTGGCGCCGATGCCGAGCGCGAGTGTGATGAGGGCAATGAACGCAAAGCCCGGTGAGCGGAGCAGTAGGCGTAGTGCAAACCTGACATCTTGGCGAAGCGCGTACAACATTGCTCGAACCCTCGACTGTGTGGTTGGGATTGGTGTGCCGACGCGGCCCTGGGTGAGCACTAACCGTGGCCGTCCGGGCATGCGCTCCCGAAACGCGTGTGCCGCGACGTCGCGGAGCGTTCGAATCACCAAGGCGAGCGACGCGCGCCTGCCACGGCGCCGGGCGTCGCGCCGCTTGTCGTCAAACAGTTGAATCATGTCATTGCCGAAAGCTCTGCGGAACGCAGGCGGATACGCGCGAAGCAGTAGCCGATAGAGGCGCACGGCGAGGGGTGGGCGCGTGGGACTCATGGCGACAGGAGCTTGTGTGTTTTGGCCAGGGCCAACGCGCCCTCCATCCGGGCCGCTTCATCTCGCGCCGCCCGGACGCCGGACTCGGTGATCCCGAAGTACCGGCGTCGCTGATCGCCTATGGTGGGATCGGGCCGGCGGTCAGATTCCTCGATGAGCGAGTCGGCCATCAGGGTCCTCAGGGTACGGTAGAGGTTGCCCGGCTCGATATGCTCCCCTGGGAGCCGCTCCTCGAGGGCCTTCACGATACCGTAGCCGTGGCTCTCGCCCTCCAGGAGTATCACAAGGATATGGAAGATCATGGGTTTCACGGCGCACCTCTGTTGTAGTCTGCCTGACACGAGTCAATAAAACTATAGTCGTAATGACATGATATGGCAAGGGCGAGACCAAAACCGGCAGGGAGGGTCGGGGCTATTCCGCTTGTAGCCTCCAGACCGGGTCCTGGCGGGCCGCCCGTAGGCTGGGCACGAGGCAGGCCATCGCAGGTTTCGTGGGATTCCTCAGGCTCTTACCTTAGCACTGCGATGACCCACGAGCTGAAAGACCTCACCTCAAAGCTCTCCGACCGCTATCGCGTCGAGCGAAAGGTCGGCGCCGGCGGTATGGCCACCGTCTACCTGGCTCAGGATCTGAAGCACAACCGACGGGTGGCTGTCAAAGTCCTTCGTTCGGAGCTGAGCGCCGCCGTAGGCCACGAGCGGTTTTTGCGGGAAATCGAGATCGCTGCTGGATTGAACCACCCGCATATCCTCCCGGTGCACGACTCCGGTCATGCGGGAGAGTTCCTTTATTATGTCATGCCCTACGTCGAAGGGGAGTCGCTCCGCGATCGACTGTCCCGGGAAAAACAACTGGGTATCGACGAAGCGTTGAGTATCACGCGCGAAGTCGCGGACGCACTCGCGTATGCGCATGCGCGTGGTGTGGTCCACCGGGACATCAAGCCCGAGAACATCATGCTCGAGTCGGGACACGCAGTTGTGACGGACTTTGGCGTTGCATTCGTAGTGCAGGAGATTGCCTCGGATCGTCTCACAGGTACGGGGCTATCACCGGGCACACCACTCTACATGAGTCCCGAACAAGCCGGCGGTGAGCGCCAAATCGATGGGCGGAGCGACGTCTATTCACTTGGTTGTGTGCTGTATGAGATGCTCGGCGGCGAGCCCCCGTTTACCGGGGCGACCGCACAAGCCGTCATGGCGCGGAAGATGATGGAATCCGTGCCGAGTGTTCGGATTGTGCGCGACACCGTACCGGCGTCGTTGGAGCGTGTCATTCTGAAATCGCTCGCAAAGACCCCTGCAGATCGTTTCAGGACGGCGGGCGAGTTCGCGGAGGCGTTGGCCGGGAGGCCTGTGGAGCAGATAGCTTCGCGCGAGCGCGAAGTCGAAGAGGCCCGGACGAAGGAGAAATCGGCGGTCGGCGGGGCCGAAACGCGTCGGTCCGGATTGGCCGGCACCGCGATCGCAATTTTCGCTGCCGGCGTCGGCATGCTCACAGTTATCGGATTTGTGACCACCAAGGTGTGGGACCTCAAGCTG
>JAPULP010000191.1 GCA_027294815.1 Gemmatimonadota bacterium
GTGGGCCATCGCTTCGTCATACAGGCCCTTCGCCACAGTAAAGAATGCCGTCCGGCTAATCCCCGTAGAATCCCAGGCGGGAGAATAGGGACCAATCCCGCCAAACTCCCCCAGACGCTCAAACGATTCATTCCAGCTCTCAGACTCATCCGCTGTGACAAAGAGTCCGCCAAAGGGTGGCGGAGCAGGATAGTTCTCGTGCGTGTCCGTGGTCTGGAAGTGCGCCCAGAACGGCTGGCTGGGATAGTCCTCTCGCCAGCTCCAGAATCCCTCATGGAGGTACTTCGAGGATTCCTTGTGATTATTCCTACCCAAGTAGTGGAAGTCCTCCCAGTCCTCCTGGCAACTCGCCAACCGGAGCGTCCTCGACTTCGGCATCGCCACGCGGCTGGACGAATGGGAGGCGGGCAACGCGAACGTCCAGCTGGTGATCGGCATTTCCCGCATCTTCGGGATCCCGGGCTTCGTCCGGGTATCGCCGGTATCTGCTCCCCGGATCAACTGACGGCAGCGTTGCTGAGAGTCGAGTTCCAAACTAGATTTCAGGCAACGAGTCTGGGTTTGGAAGATCTGGCAATCCAAATCGAGGGGGGCCTATGGATACGCTAGCAATCTTCGGACTGCAGTTCGTCTTGAGCCTTGTGGTGTGGGGCCTGATTGCAAAATGGCTGTTGGCTCCCTGGCTAGAGAGCAAGTCGCCACACGACGCTCTTTTCTGGCTAACCCTGCCGCATGCATTTCGCTACATGGGAATGGTATTCCTTGTCCCCGGAGTCGTTGCGCAACCGCTGCCGAGCGCTTTCGCCATTCCTGCGGCCTACGGCGACTTGGTGACGGGTGTGCTGGCGTTGTTGGCGCTTATCGCCCTGCGGACTGGCTGGGCCAGGGCGTTGGCGTTGGTCTGGCTCTTCAATATGGTCGGCACAGTGGACCTTCTAAATGCACTGCGCCAAGCGAATGTGGTACGGGACTTCGGGGCGGCTTGGTACATTCCGACACTCTTTGTGCCACTACTCCTGGTGACGCACTTCATGATCTTTGCCCGGCTGCTCAGGCGAGGGCGCTGAGCCAATGGCCAGACCCCGCGCCAAGACAACCAATGTCCTAGCGGTGGTACTAGCCCTGACGGGCTTGCCCGTCACGACCGCTAGGGCCGCCCAAGGGACCGGCGAGTCCTTACAGGATTATCGGGCGGGTGTGCTGTCGCCCGAATTCCCGTATGAGTCGAAATATATCGAGGTGCTGGGGTCGAAGATGCACTACATCGACCAGGGACAGGGCGACGTCTTTCTCTTTCTCCACGGCAATCCAACCTCGTCTTATCTCTGGCGGAACGTCATGCGCTACGTGGCGCCTCATGGCCGGATCGTTGCCGTCGACAACATCGGCTTCGGCAAGTCGGACAAACCGGACGTCGACTACACGTTCCAATCCCATTTTCGCTACACAGAGGCATTCATCGATGCACTCGACCTTCGGAATATCATCCTGGTCCTACACGATTGGGGGTCGGTCCTCGGGCTCTACTACGCGGCCGGGCATGCGGACAATGTTAAGGGCGTGGTCTTCATGGAACCGATCGTACCGCCCGCGTTTCCGATGGAGAGCCTCGACGCTTTCGGCCCCGCAGGCGACTTGTTCCGCCGCTTTCGTGATCCGGTGGAAGGCAAGAAAGCCCTCATTGACGAAAACCTCTTCATCGAAGTACTGCTCGCGAACGCGACGATCACGCGACGGATGACGGAAGAGGAGATGGACGTTTATCGAGCGCCTTTCCTCGAGCCCGAAAGCCGCTATCCCATCTATATGTGGCCGAACGAATTGCCCGTCGGTGGAACGCCGGCGCGCAATGTCCGAGTCGTGGAACGGGTCGGCGAATGGCTTCGCACCTCGGACACTCCGAAACTTCTACAATACGCCTCGCCGGGCGCAATCATGCCGCCGCAAGCGGCCGAATGGGCGGCGCGGAACTTCCGCAATATTGAGACGCAGTTCGTCGGCTACGGCCGCCACTTCATTCAAGAGGACAATCCTGAAGCGATCGGGCGCGGCATCGTGGACTGGTACCGCCGCCTTGAGACCAATGGGCACGACTGAGGTATCGTCTCAGCTACCAGAGTGTGAGCGGAAGTCGGCGATCGAATCGATCCCCCCGTGTCCACCCGCTATCCACTCCACCTCCCAGTCGAACGTCGGGAGCTGCTCTCTCAAGCCTTGGCCCCAACCGTTAAAGGGCTCCGGCAGCGGCTGGCCCGCCGGAAACGCGGCGGGGAAGTAGACATCGCTCACGAAGAGCAGCCTGGTTTCGGGCACGTGAACGACCAGCAAGCCCTCGCTGTGGATCGATGGCACATGCCGGGCTTTGACGGTCCGCCCGCCCCGTTCGAGGCTGAACTCCCCGTCCGGCGCCACGGCTTCGATCTGCCACTCCGGGTTCTCCACTCGGGCGAGTTCGTCTACCACCAAGGTATGTGGAGAAGACAGCGCCTCCTCCACATACGAGCGGTTCACGGCACTGGTCACGATCATGGCCCCCGCCGCCGCGTAGGTTCGTATGCCGCCCATGTGGTCGTAATGGTGATGCGTGAGGATCACGTGCGTGACCGGAACGCCCGGCCACAGCTCCTCCACCTTGGCCAGCACCGCCTTTGAGCGGGCCTCGTTCAGCGGCGGCTCGACCACGACGACACCGTCGCCGAGCTTGATCGCCAGTGAGTGGTGGCTTCCCCCCGTCAGATGCTGAACCTCAGAGTCGCCGGCGACCGCCGCGGCGGTGACGAAGGTTTGATCCTGATCGGCAGGCACGCCGAGGGCGTGCCAGCGAGTGTGGTATTGGGCAGTCAGGGCCCCGCGTCGGGCCGCCTCCTCGTCAACCTGGGTGCGTGGCTCTTCGGGGATGGCAAAAGCATCGGCTGCGAACTGCGGATTGACGACAACGTCAGTGCGGCTTTCCGTATGGAGGGTTCGCCCAGAGACTGCCAGCTCCACCCGGTGGGGAAACTGGAGGGCACTGCCCTCGGGCGGGGACCAGTCTTCGTAGGAGACCTCGGTCTCCACGTCGCCCCAGATGGGGTCGTTCTGGAGAGTCTTGAGCATGGCTACTCGTCCGCTTTCCGCATCGACCATCAGTTCCACCGGATACGAAGGGTCAGCGACCTCGATTACATGGTAGGTCCGCCCGTCCCGCTCGACGTCGGCCTTGATCGTGGCTCCATCAGTCATGGCTGCCGTGCGGAGGTAGAGCAGCGGATTAAGTAGGCGAAGCTCTCGCCGAACCGCCGCGATGTGCTCGGAAGGAAGCGCACGGCTGGCGTCGGTATCCGGCGGGTTGAAGACGGAGTTGTTTCCGGTTTGGTAGCCGAGATCCCCGTCAATAATGTCCCTATAGGCGAGCGCACCACGGAGCGGGTCGAAAATCTGTCGCTGCCAATCGAGGCTTAACCGGTCGCTTTCAACGTCGTACAGCACCGAGAGATCGAACGAGCTGGAGCGGATGGGGCCGGCTTCGGGATTCGCGCTCTGGCCGGATTCGAAGCGATCGCCCGCCGCCTCGTAGCTGAAGGCCCGGAGCTCTTGGAGAGCCTCTCGGCCCCCCACCGCGTCCAACGCCTTCTCCAAGGGGTCCGGGCGCTCGGCACATGCGCCGATCGCCGTCAGGCAAAGGGTCACCATCAAAGCCGGACGTAGGAGCGGTACCGGAGTTCGGCTATGCACTCCCGGCCAAGGGAACATTTGGCTCAAGTCGCTTTCACTCATGACGTCCTCCTCGATACACCAGGACAGGGTTTCAGACTCCTAACGATAACCGGTGCGTGTGACTCCAATCTAGTAGATTGTTGGCACTCAGAGCACATCTCCCGTCGCACCTTACGGGGCGGGTTGCAGTAGGGTCACATGTTGACTCATGGGTTCGTTCCCGTGCTGTACTCGCTCTTCTTCCGGGTCAGTTTCGGAGTACTTGAATCGGAGATTTCGAACTAGTGGCGACGGCATCTGAACCTGCGGCGTATGCTGGAGCCCGCACGAGCGCCAGGGACTACCAAGTTTCCGACTGATCCCGTACGTTGGCTGCGGTCGCCCGTGCGTGCGCGGCGGCAGCGGCCTCACCCCTTAGGAGGACCGCGATGAGATCCTTGAAGGCAGCGGTTCCGGTGCTGACGCTCAGCACGGGATTGATTCTCGCCTTGGCCACGGATGCCTTGGCCCAGCTTCCGGATCCGGGGATGGAGATCGACCTGGAGAACACGGCGCTCGTCCTCACCGATCCGCAGAACGACTTTCTGAGTCCCGACGGAGTTGCCTGGGGCGTCGT
>JAPULP010000192.1 GCA_027294815.1 Gemmatimonadota bacterium
CGGATCCCGACGTCCATTACGGCATCCAGTCCCGATTCCGGATCCATCACCCGTCCGCCTTGGATGACGATTTCGTATTCTCCCGCACCGCAAGCAGGGACAAGCGCCGCGAAAAGCAGCGCGCCGCCGATCGATGTTCTCACGACGAGACTCCTTGTTAGTGTTGGAACACCCCACGGACGCCCGAGAACCAACCCGGGTAAGTTCGGTAGCGCAGCAGCCTAACTCGTTTTCGCCGGAACTCCATAACTCCTATTCCTGGCCAGTATGCCA
This sequence comes from Gemmatimonadota bacterium, assembly GCA_027294815.1. GTDB lineage: Bacteria > Gemmatimonadota > Gemmatimonadetes > Gemmatimonadales > GWC2-71-9 > B3T1B10. Next base: position 274 of record JAPULP010000192.1, read on the forward strand.
AGTTTTTGAACCTTCGTGGGCGCCCGCCCGCAAGCACCCTAACAGTTACTGCACCGAACATAACACTAGGTGCCTGCTGCCGCCGCTATGCTCGCGCGAGGTCAGTGGGGTTGAATGCGTGTCGCATAGGTTGGCGCAAAATGTATGGGGTTTCACGGGTGGCAATGAGCGTCTCGAGGCTCTTCGAAGAGTTGACTGCAAAGGTGGGGAACTAGACAGGATTTGGCGGGATCTGGTTGTCGCAAACATTGTCGCAAACCGTATGGGTGCCCATGAGCGGCTATGAGCGTCCCGACGCCCTAAGTCGTTGAAAATCAACGCTAGTGAGCGCCAGTGAGCGCCCATGAGCGTCCGTCGGCGGCCTCCGGAGCCAAAGGTCACAGGTTCGAATCCTGTCTGGCGCATTTTCTTTCCTACCCTGACTGGCCGTCCGGACTTTCCAGCCGTATTCTAGAGCGTCACTAACGGGCCAGCGTGCAGTGCCGGAGCTCCTCGACCGTCTCAAAAATGCCCTCGCCGACCGCTACGCCATCCAGGAAGAGCTCGGCGCCGGCGGCATGGCCACGGTCTATCTCGCTGAGGACCTGAAACACCACCGCAAGGTGGCGGTGAAGGTGTTGCACCCCGAACTCGCCGCCATCCTCGGCGGGGAGCGGTTCCTCAAGGAAATCGAGGTCACCGCGAACCTCCAGCACCCGAACATCCTGGCCCTCTACGACTCCGGCGTAGCCGACGGGTTCCTCTACTACGTGATGCCGCACATCGAAGGTGAGACCCTTCGCGAGAAGCTGAATCGCGAGAGGCAACTGAGTATCGATGAGACACTGAAGATCGCCGAGGGCGTCGCCGCCGCGCTGGACTACGCCCACCAGCGTGACGTGATTCACCGCGACATCAAGCCAGAGAATATCCTCTTCCAGTCGGGGCAAGCCCTGGTAGCAGACTTTGGGATCGCGTTGGCGGTTTCCGAAGCGGGGGGCGAACGGTTGACGGAGACCGGCCTGAGCCTCGGGACCCCGCACTATATGAGTCCCGAGCAGGCCATGGCCGACCGCGAACTCACCGCGCGGACGGATGTGTACTCGCTGGGGTGCGTCGTGTACGAGATGCTGGCGGGCGAGCCGCCACACATTGGGGGATCGGCCCAGGCGGTCGTCGCCAAGATTCTCTCCGACGATGTGGCACCGATGACCAAGCTGCGCCGCAGTGTGCCCCGGCACGTGGATATGGCCACGCGCAAGGCCCTGGAGCGAACGCCTGCGGATCGATTCGCGACCGGCGCCGAGTTTGTGAGCGCACTGACGAACGCGGCGTTCACGGTGGCCACGATTTCGGGTGAAACGACGCGACCCGCGCCGCGCCGGGAGCCATGGAAGGCGATCGCGGCCGTGCTCGGCGTGCTGGTGGTTGTACTGGCGATCACGACGGTCATGGGTTCGTTAGGGGAATCAACAGCATCTCAGGTAGCACGGTTTGGCATTACGCTTCCGGAAGACGCGGCGCTCACGGCGGCAATCCCAGGATGGACGGTCGCGTTGTCGCCGGACGGCCGCCATCTCATCTATGTCGGTCCCGGCCGGATGCTCTACGTTCGGCCGATCGACCGTCTCGAGGCGCGGGTGCTGCCGGGGACGGAGGCTTCCGACAGTCCCGTCTTCTCGCCGGATGGCGCATGGGTGTTGTTCAATGGGGGAGCGGACCTCAAGCGGGTGGCGCTCTCGGGCGGCCCGGCCGTTACCATCGCCCAGGCGCCCCAGATGCGCGGGGCGACGTGGGAATCCAACGAGGCGATCATCTATGCGCCGGTCTCTGCGGGTGGACTCCACCGCGCCAATATCGTGCAGGGGACGAGCGAACCACTCACGACCCCAGATGGTGCGAGCGGTGAGATCGCCCATCGATGGCCGGCGATGTTGCCGGGCGACGAAGCCTTCGTCTTCACGGTCTACACCGGCGCCCAAGAGTCGCACCTTGCGACCTACACCTTCGCGACGGGCGAAATCAAACAGCTTGCGGTCAATGGGATGAGCTCGCACTTCATCGAGACCGGACACCTCGTCTACTTGACCAATGACGGGGCGTTACTAGCCGTTCCGTTCGACCCGCACGCGTTGGAGGTCAGGGGTGCGCCATTGTCTCTGGCCGACGGGGTCATGGCCAAAACCACTGGTGCTCCGGAGTTTTCGTTCTCGCGGAACGGCACCCTGGCCTATCTTTCGGGACGGCCTCCGCGCGGAGCCTTGGTGCTGGTCGATGGCCGTGGGAGGGACCGCGTGCTGGTCGCCGATCTCGAGGAGCCGGCAGCACCGCGGTTTTCTCCGGATGGAACCCGGATTGCGCTGGAGTTGGTGGACGAAGCCGGCAATGAGGAAATCTGGGTCCACGACGTACAACAGAAGACCACCACGCGCCTGACGTTCGATGGAGCGAACCGCTATCCGAGTTGGACCCCGGACGGCACGCGGATCGCTTTCGCATCCCTGCGGGGCGACATGGGAACACGCCAGCTGTTTTGGAAAGCGGCTGACCAGTCGGGGGTCGCCGAGTTGCTGCGGGAATCGCCTGATGAGCAGTGGGAATCAGCTTGGTTGCCGGATGGCAACGCACTAATCGTTTCGCAGGTTGCGACGACCGGAGCCACCGGACTGGACGTTTGGGTGGCGCCTTTGGAGACGCCCGATTCTGCCTACCCGTTCCTCGCGACCGAATTCCAAGAGAGTTCCGTGTCAGTCTCTCCGGACGGTCGTTGGCTCGCGTATATGTCGAACGAGTCGGGGCGGTCCGAAGTGTACGTGCAGCCGCTAGGCCGCGCGGGCGGAAAGCGGCTGGTCTCGACCGGCGGCGGTATCGAGCCGAGGTGGGCGCAGGACGGCCGTGAACTCTACTATCGCAGTGGCACTCTGCGGACCGGTGGGCAGATGATGGCGGTCGCGATCCAGTTGGACCCGGCATTCGCGCAGGGGACCAGACGCACTGTCTTCGAGGATCGGTTCCTCCGAGGTATCACCCACGTGAACTACGACCTGCACCCCACGACCGGGGAGTTCGTTATGATTCGCAGCGAGTCCAACGTCTCGTTCCAGCTCACGGTCGTCCTGAATTTCTTCGATGAGTTGAGGGCAAAGGTGGGAAACTGATCTCCACACCTCGACTTCAATACTTAAAATCTCTTCAGGGCAGCCCAATGGGGCAGCCCTGTACCGCCCTCGCCAAATGCCGTTGTCGCAAACGTTGTCGCATAACGTATGAGCGCTCATGAGCGGCTATGAGCGTCCCGACGCCCTAAGTCCTTGAAAATCAACGCCAGTGAGCGCCAGTGAGCGCCCATGAGCGTCCGTCGGCGGCCTCCGGAGCCAAAGGTCACAGGTTCGAATCCTGTCTGGCGCATT
>JAPULP010000193.1 GCA_027294815.1 Gemmatimonadota bacterium
CACCACCGGCCCCTGAACGAGCGAGTCGATCGCGGCGCTGTCACCGAAAGGTTCAAACCAGATGAGCCCACGACTCTCGACGGCCGCACCGCCGCCTGCGACCTGCATCGCATTGGCCACACTCGATTCGACGTATCCAGTGAAGGACGTGTCTCCTTCCAACACCCCCGTCAGGACGGTGTCGATGAGTTCGATCGTGGCGCTGGGACAGAACTCAGGGCAAGAGCCGGGCGTTGTGATGTTCTGCTCGCACGCCAGAACGCCCACAGCAAGTCCGCCGATCAACGCAAATCGCTTCTGTATTTCCATCAATCCATCCATGCTCGTTTTAACACAGATCATGCTCGCCTGATCACGGAGCGAGGTCTTCCGCTCCGAACGGGTCGGGCATCAAATCGGCCAACATCCAGCGACGTGAACCTGACGGCCCAACGGCCTCGACCACCAAATCCGCGGCCATTTCCGACAATACCTGTCGACAAGCGCCGCACGGCGCCGAGGGGGGCGTCGCGTCGGACACGACCACCAGGCGATCGAACTTCCTGGCTCCGGCGGCAACCGCCGCCCCCAGCGCCACGCGTTCGGCGCAGTTCGTCACCCCAAAAGCGGCGTTCTCCACGTTGGCGCCGACGAAGATACGCCCCTCCGTATCCTGCAACGCCGCCCCCACCTTGAACCCGCTATAGGGGGCGTAGGCGTTCGCCTGGGCCTCGGTAGCCGCCTGGATCAGCCGGTCCTTCATCCCTCGCTCCGCGGTTCAGCCATAGATATCGGGGAGGAAAGATAGCCCAATCTCCGCGTCAATCCCGAAATAGTCGGCCACGGTTGCCCCCACATCGACGAACGCCCTCGACCCGAGGGCGGCAGGGTGGACTCGTGGACCGGTAACGAGAATCGGGACCGCCTCGCGCGAGTGGTCGGTGGACCGGGTCGTGGGGTCGTTCCCGTGGTCCGCGGTGAGAATCATCAGATCCTCGTCCCGAAGCAACCCAACCAGCTCCGGCAACCTGCGATCCAGCTCTTCCAACCCCTTATGAAACCCCGGGATGTCGTTCCTGTGCCCCCACGTCTGGTCGAACTCGATGACGTTGGCGAGCAATAACCCAGAATCCAATGTCCGCAGGGCGTCGGCGATGAAGGTATAGGCCTCCTCGTTCGTGGACGTGTGCCGGCTGGCGATGCCGCGACCGGCAAACAGGTCGTCGACCTTCCCAACCCCGACTCGCTCCACGCCCGCCGCCGCCAGACGATCCAGCAGCGTGGGACCCGGGGGCTCGAGCGAGAAATCCTTCCGACGCGCCGACAGCCGTTCGAAGGCCCCAGGTTGGCCGACAAAGGGACGAGCAATGACCCGTGCCACGCCGTGCTCGCCCACCAGAATATCCCGGGCGGCACGCGCCCCGGCGTACAGCTCGTCAAGCGAGATCCGATCCTGGTGCGCCGCGATCTGAAAGACACTGTCCGCAGACGTGTAGAGAATCCACGCGCCCGTCTCGAGGTGCTCGGCCCCGTATTCCTCGATCACCGCGGTGCCGGAGGCTGGTTTGTTGGCCAACACCCCCCTGCCGGTGGCCCGCGTGAACCGGTCGACGACTTCCGCCGGAAACCCGTTCGGGTATACCGGAAAGGGCCCGTCCAAGATGACGCCGCACAACTCCCAATGCCCCGTTATTGAATCCTTGCCGTACGACTGCGGCACGGCTACACCATGAGCGGCTCGGGGCTCCGAACAACTCATCCCGTCGAGCGGACGGCAACACCCGAGTCCCAACGCTTCGAGGAATGGAAGATTCAAACCACCCACTGCGCGCGCCATGTTGCCAAGCGTGTTGCTTCCCACGTCGCCGTATTCCTCGGCGTCGGGCGCCGCACCAATGCCAACGCCATCGAGGACGATGAGCGCTACTCGGCCGGATCGGCGGGGATTCACGACGGTGAGTAGTGACGGGGCAATCGAGATCCGAGCCCGACGAGGATCTCATACGAAATCGTTCCCGCCCCTGCCGCAAACTCGTCGAGCGTAATTCTCCCTTCGCCGTCGGCGCCGATCACGGTCGCGACATCGCCAACAACGAATTCGTCACTGCCGCTCGGTCCCAAATTCACCATGGACATATCCATTGTGACCCGTCCCACCAACGGAAATCGCCGACCTCGAACGAGCACGGCCGCGCGACCTTGCACGGCGCGGGGCAGGCCGTCCGCGTATCCAATCCCGAGGGTCGCGACCGTGGTTTCTTGGTCTGCCGTCCACTCGGCGCCGTAACTCACGCTTTCGCCCGCGGGCACGCGTCGGAGACTCATCACGCGCGCGCGGACCGAGACAACCGGCGACGGTCTTGGTAGGGCGTTGCCGATCTCTCCTCCGTACAGGAAAATGCCGGGCCGCACGAGATCGAAGTGGTCGTCCACCCGCCAGGTGCCCGCACTGTTGCAAACGTGTACGAGTCGCGGGCGGTCGCCGAATGCATTCAACGCGGCCCGCAAACGCTCTAGTTGCAGCGCGACCGTGTCACCATCCTCGTCGGGTGAGTGGAAATGGGTGAAGACCCCTTCCGGCGCGGAGGCGGCCACCACCGCGAGCGCAGTAGCGTCATCCCATCGCACCCCCGCACGGGACATTCCCGTGTCGATCTCGCAATGATACGGACGATCCGACGGCCACTGACGAATGACGGCTGGGGCGTCGAGCACCGGTCGGAGATCGTACTCGAGCAACGCTCCGAGCTGCGTTGCGTTGGCGGGTGTGAATACGACGATCGGCCGCTCGATTCCAAATTCACGCAACTCGCGTCCTTCGTCCACCGTTGCCACGCCGAAACCCCACGGATCGACCGCCTCGAGCGCACGCACGACAGCGTGGACGCCGAGTCCGTAACCATTCGCCTTTATCATGGGACGGAGCGCCGCGTCGGGCGCCGCGCGGCGCACCGCCCGGGCGTTTTCGACAAGGTTATCGAGGTCGACCTCGACCCAAGCACGGTCGTTGGGTTGATTCGTTGACACGGTCACCGATCAGCGAGTATTGTACCGGCGGGATGACGCAAAGGCAAGAACCATCAGCGCTTGGACGCATCGTAGAACTGGTGCGGGATCTCCGAAATCGGTGTTCGTGGGACCGCGCGCAGACCCGTGCGACCCTGCGGCCCTACCTCGTCGAGGAGGTCCTCGAGCTCGATCACGCGCTGGCCGCGAACGACGCGGACGCCATCAAGCAGGAGGTCGGCGACGTGCTCTTGCACGTGGCCTTTCAGATCGTGCTCGGGGAAGAAACCGGCGAGTTCGGCTCGGAGGACGTCACCAACGCGATTGTGACGAAGATGAAGCGCCGGCACCCTCACCTGTTCGACTTAGGTGACGAGCCAGAGACATGGGAAAGGCAAAAGCTACGAGAATCCAGTTCGACGGCGAGCATCCTGGACGGTCTTCCGCCTACTCTTCCCGCCATCCTGATGGCCTATCGACTGCAAGAGCGCGCTGCGGGCGTGGGATTCGATTGGCCCGACACCGACGGACCGCGCGCCAAGATTTCCGAGGAGCTGACGGAGCTCGATCAAGAAATCGAGAACGGACAGGATACGGGTCGAGTCGAGGCGGAGATCGGCGACCTACTTTTTTCGATCGTCAACCTCGCGCGAAAGATCGGCTGCGATCCCCGCGCTGCATTGGAAAAAGCCAATCAGAAGTTCGAACGCCGCTTCAGAGATGTGGAGCGACTGGCCGCCGAACGTGATGTGGACGTGGGGCGCGCGTCATTGGAGGAGTTGGAAGTCTTGTGGAAGGAAGCCAAACAGTCCGGCTAGGGGCGAAGGCGGTGCATCTGGCGCGGGAACGCGATCGCTTCGCGGACGTGCGGTATGCCACACACCCACGCCACCGTGCGCTCCACTCCAAGTCCGAAACCGGAGTGCACGAATGTCCCGTACTTGCGCAGATCGAGATACCATCCATACGCATCCTCCGGCAATCCTTCCTCGCGGATTCGTGACAGCAGGATGTCGTGGTCGTCTTCTCGCTGGCTCCCTCCGATGATTTCTCCGTAGCCTTCCGGCGCTAGGCAGTCGTTGCACAACACCGTGCGTGGATCGTCCGGATTGCGTTTCATGTAGAAGGCTTTGGCTTCCTTGGGGTAGTTGTACACGAACACCGGACGATCATGCCACGTGGCGATCATCGTCTCATCCTCCGCACCAAGATCCTTGCCCCACTCGATGTTCTGGCCCTCTGCTTGAAGCTTGGCCACGGCGTCTGAGTACGAAATGCGGGGGAACGGTGCCTGCACGGCCTCGAGCCGGGTCGTGTCACGTTCGAGCGTTTCCAGCTCTGGCTTTCTCCGTTCGAGGCAACGTTCGACGATGTAGCACACGAAATCCTGCTGCAGATCCATGTTCGCGTCGGAATCGTACCAAGCCACCTCGGGCTCCACCATCCAGAACTCCGTCAGGTGCCGGCGCGTCTTCGATTTCTCTGCTCGGAAGGTTGGCCCGAAGCAATACACCTTGCCGAGGGCCGCGGCAGCGGCCTCGAGATACAGCTGACCGGTTTGCGCCAGATACGCCTTGCCGAGGTCGAAGTAGTCCGTCTCGAACAGCGTGGTGGCTTCCTCGCCGATCGCAGCGGTCAGAAGTGGAGTGTCGACCAGATAAAAATCACGCTCGTGAAAGAAGTCGCGTATCGCCTGCACCACCTCGTGACGCACCTTCATGATGGCTGCCTGACGACTGCTCCGCAGCCAGAGGTGACGACGTTCGAAGAGAAAGCTCGTGCCGTGTTCTTTGGGAGTGATGGGAAAATCGACACTGCCGCCGATGATCTCGATGCCCGTCAAACCCAACTCGACGCCGCCGGGCGAGCGCGGGTCGGCCCGGACCTCGCCCGTTACGCTGACGGAGGTTTCCTGGGTCAGCTCTTTGACCCCTTCCCACACCACCTCATCCACCTCATTCTTGGGAACGACGCATTGCAAGTACCCAGTACCATCGCGCAGGACAACAAAGGCGATCTTCCCGCTGGAGCGGGTTCGAGCGACCCATGCCCTGAGCGAAACACGCTCGCCCACGCGATTGGGAAGATCCCGGATGCGAAGCACGTCCTCCATGGGCGAGAATGGTAGGGTGAGTTTGCGGAAAAGGGAAGACGGAAGGACGGAAAGTCGGACAGTCGGACAGTCGGTCAGTTTAATCTTGGGGGACGGCGCTGGTCCCTAGGGCACTCTTCCCTGAACTCGATATCGGTGAGGTCCCATGAGCAACGAACTAGCAGCGAAGGATTGCGTGCCTTGCAGAGGTGGAGTGCCCCCGCTCAAGGGGGAGGAGGTACAGAACCTGCTGACGCAGCTCGGCAACGCCTGGACGGTGATCGACGATCACCACCTGCACAAGGATTACCGATTCAAAGACTTTGTCGACGCGTTGGCGTTCACGAACCGGATCGGCGGCATCGCGGAGGAGCAAAGCCACCATCCGGACATCTACCTGGCATGGGGCAAGGTGGGGGTCACAATCTGGACGCACAAAATCGATGGTCTCACGGAGAGCGATTTCGTGTTCGCGGCGAAGTGTGACGAGGCGGGGTAAAGAATATCCAATATCCAATATTGAATATCCAATATCGAAGAATGACTTTTGGATATTGGATATTGGATATTCAATATTGGATATTCAATCTCCCTCCTACATCACCGGCCGATCCCTCGGCTCCAACTTCACGGACCACAGTCCGCTGCTGATGTCCGAGAAGAAGATGTGTCCCTTGTGCGGAATCACGCTCCAGGCCGCCGCCGAGTTCGGGATCCAGCCGAGCGGGTCGTTGGCTTTGTAGACGGCGATCTCGCGGCCCTGCGTGTACAGATTCCCCATCAGCTCACCCGACACGTCGACCAGCCGCATCCCGCCCTCATAGTACGCTTGGTAGAGGATGTCGTTCTCGACCCAAATGTTGTGTGTGCCGTATTCTGACACCTCGTAGCGCGCCACCATCTCCGGCTTCTCCGGATCCGTCATGTCCAGGATTTGGATGTACCCCGACGTGGCCCGCGGGTACCCTCCCCTTCCCGTCTCGGGGTCGTACGCCTGTCGATGATCGGGTCCGTTCCCCTCCCACGCGAGCCCCTGGCGACTAACGATTTCGTCGCCGACGAACAGATAGAACCTCCCGCTGGATTCCGACACGTAAGGAAACACCGCGTGCGTGCGACCCGTCGGGATTGGATAGACACCGATGAGTTTCGGATTCTCAATCGATCCACCCCAGCGGCCGTTGCCAACGTCGACGGCAACAACGCCAGTCTCCCATTCCGCCGAGTAGGCCACGCCGTCGTGAATCCACAGGTCGTGAATACGGCTATCGGGGTGGTTGTACTCACTCACGTACTTGGGGTTGTAAATATCCCGTAGGTCCAGGATCACGTACTTGTCACCACCGGCGAGTGCGAACAGATAGTCGTTGGTTGCGTACACGTTGTGCACACCACCCGTCAGGCCGTTCCCATCAAAAGTCGAGGCGATGGTCGGATGGGCCGGGTCCGCCAAATCCAGGATGACGACGCCGTTCCGTCTATTGGACGCACCCTCACGGGAGAGGACCGCATAGCGTCCATCGGGAGATGCTTTCACGTCGTTGATCGACCGGGCATCGATTTGGACCGAGTCGGTCTTGAAGATGTTACTGGGATCCGTGACATCCCACACGAAAGCGTGGTTTGGTGCCTGCCGCGCCCCGGTCAACGCGTAGTCCCGCCCATCGACACCTTCGAACACCCACAAATCGCTCGTGTAATGCGTGGTCTGCCGGCCGTGCCCCACAACACTTACCCGTTGAATCACATCGCGTTTGACAACGGTAAAACGCCGGTTGGCGGTCACCGGTCCCGCCGAAGCCATCACGGTGTACACGCCCGGAACATCGGCGACCACTTTGCCGTCGATGATTTGGCCCGGTGCGGAGGGAGCGATGATTCCTTCCGCGGGCTTGAACGCCAGCGTCCACGTCACCGGAACTCCGTCAACGACCAGACCGCGATCGTCGCGCGCAACAGCAGAAAGATTCTGGACGTCACCCGTGCGCACCTCGTCCTCACCGCCGACGATATCGAGTCGTGTCGCGGTGAGCGGCTCCACTTGGTATTCCTTCTGAGCGGTCACCCCTTGAAAGGTGGCCGCGATCGTCGTCGTGCCGGTGCCCTCTCCCCGGACATATCCATACCGATCGACCGACGCCACGCTGGGATCGGCGCTCCTCCACTCGAAGGCGGCATCAGGCCGCGACGATCCATCGGCGTGGTACGCGGTCGCCTCGTGCAGAATCGTCGTGCCTTCGTACAACGTCCCGGGCTCCGGGCTTATCTCGACCCGTTCGACGGCCGGCCAATTGACTCGGACGGGCACCTCAATGCTTGGCGGCCGCCGGTTGGCGTCGGGCGGCAATGCGACAGTCGCGACAATCTGATATTCTCCGGGCGCCACCGCCGTCAGTCGACCATCTTCATATCGGACCCCACGAAAGGCGCCGCCGATGCGAATGGGTACGTCAACAACGTTACCCGACGCATCAAATGCGGTGACGGTAAAACGCACCGACTCGCCTCGCGTCAACACGACGGAGCTCGGGGTGGCCTGCAAGCGGGTGACGGTGAGTGCTCGTCCCAGGTCTTCCTGCGCGGTAACCGGCACGACGAAGCCGGCCAGCAAGAAGGTGAGGGCGGAAAGGCGGACGATCTTCGACATGGCTGCGACTCCGACAATGGGACAGAAGCAATATTGCTATAGGGGACGGGAGACGGAAGGACGGACGCTTCGCGATTTCAGATTGCAGATTGCAGATTGCAGATTGCAGACTGCAGACTGCAAATTGACTGCACCTCAGCACCGCGGAACAGCACGGCACCAGTGGGGTCACATTTTCCATGCCTGAGGACATCCGAGTAGACATTTACAAGCACGGGGATGCCCGTGTCGATGTGAAGGTGCATCCGCGGGATTGGTTTGCGGTGATTAGGGTGTGGGACGGCGCGCGATGGCCGAAACTGATTGGGACGTGGCGTGGCAAGACGCGGCGGTGGATTCCGTGGTTCTCGTTGGAACGCCAGGTCGTGCGCGCCGTCGAATTTGCCAATCGACGTGCCTCTGTGCACGTCCCCAGAGAAGAAATCCGTAAACGCGTGCAAGCCGCGTTGAAGTCATTGTGAGCGTTTGGGGTCCACAATCAACCCAGAGGCATCGGCGTGGATCTGCCAATCTCACATTTGCAATCTGCAATCGCGAAGCGTCATCCCACCCGAAACAACTCCATCGCCCGTTCGTAGCGCCGCTCCAGGCGCTTGCGGATGGCGCGGTTTTTGTCGCCATTCAACAGTGGATCGTCCTCGATCAGCCGGATCGCCGCCTTGCGTGAGGCCATGATGAGGTCATCGTCTTTGGTGAAATCCGTGAACCGCGTCGCAACACCACCGGATTGTCGTGCTCCCGCGAGCTGTCCCATGCCGCGTTCCTGGAGATCCATCTCCGCGATGCGGAATCCGTCGGCAGTCTGTGAGAAGCGTCGCAGCCTGTCGCGTGCGCCGGCGTCGGCGACGAGAATACAATAGCTCTCCTCTCCGCCTCGGCCGACACGACCACGCAGCTGGTGAAGCTGCGCCAGGCCAAACCGTTCCGGATGTTCGATCACCATGACGGTGGCGTTGGGTACGTCGATACCCACCTCGATAACCGTCGTGGCTACCAGCACGTGGATTTTGCCGTCACGAAAAGATCGCATGGTGGCGTCCCGTTCCTGACTCTTCATCCTGCCGTGGACAAGCCCCACCTCGAGCGGGTGAAGATCCTCGCCGAGTTGCTCGGCCATGGTTGTCGCGGCTTTGAGGTCCACCTTCTCGGACTCATCGATCACCGGATACACGACATACACCTGTCGTCCCGCCTGGCACTGTTCGCTCACAAACTTGTAGATGGCCGCTCGGCTCCGGCTGCTCCGGACGGTGGTACGAACCTCACGACGACCCGCGGGTTTCTCTTTCAGCGTCGAAATGTCGAGATCTCCGTAGACGGTCAACGCGAGCGTGCGAGGAATCGGTGTGGCCGACAACAGCAGGACATCGGGCGCCTCACCCTTCCCAATCATCGCAGCACGTTGTTCCACGCCAAATCGATGCTGCTCGTCGATGACGACCAATCCGAGTCGGCGAAAAGCCGTTTGCTCTTGAAAAAGAGCGTGCGTACCGACGATGACACGTGCACTTCCGGAGGCGATGCGCTCACGTATCGCGGATTTCTCCGACGGGGTGAACCGACCCAACAACAACTCGGGTACCATCCCCAGCGGGGCCAGGAGCTTCGTGAGCGTGCGGGCGTGTTGCTCTGCAAGCAACTCGGTAGGCGCCATGAAGACTGCTTGACTGTCGTTCTCAGCCGCCAACAACATGGCGAACAAAGCGACGACCGTCTTCCCGGCCCCCACATCACCCATCAGCAAGCGGTGCATCCGTTCCGGTGAGGTCATGTCGGACGTGATCTCTCGAATCACTTTCCGCTGCCCACCGGTTAGTTCGAATGGCAGCGCGTTCTTGAGCTGGGTGGTATAGTCTTTCTTGAGTTCGTGCTGGATACCCTTTGCGGCTCGCTTCGCCAAATACCTGGCCCGTGCAACCACGAGTTGCATGTCGAAGAGCTCATCGAACGCGAGACGTCTGCGTCCTTCTTCGGCCTCCTCGACTGCTCTCGGGCGGTGCACCACCGACAACGCATCTCGCAATGACGGCAAACGCAGAGCCGCCGGGATGTGCGCGTGCGTGACGTCCTCCACAAGCTCCAGCATCTCGTCGATATGATCGGCGATCACCCGGCGGATCTGACGGTGGGAGAGTCCCTCAGTGGCCGGATAGACGGCCAACACCATCCCCGCCCCGGACGTTTGTCCTTCGTCGTCGTCCGCATGGGCGAGCACAATCTGCTCCTTTGGGACTATTTGGCGGCCGTGGTAAAACTTGACCGGCCCCGAGACGAGGAGTAGTTGCCCGTCCTTGATAGTGCGTTCGAGAAATGCCTGTCCGGGCCACGCACACTCAATCAATCCGGTGTCGTCTCTGATCACGGCCCGGAAGATCCGTAGCCGGCGGCGCGTCGGGAGCACCCCTGTAGACATGACCCGCCCAATCAGCGTAACCTCGGTTCCAACATCGGCCCGCACAATGGGTGTGACCGTCGTTGCGTCGAGATATCGGTGGGGAACGTGATACAGTAGATCTTCGACGGTATGGATCCCGAGCCGGGCAAAGACCTCGGCGCGGCGTGGACCCACACCTTTGAGGAATTGCACCGACGTGTCGAGTCGGATCGGCATCAATCGTCCAAGAGGCGCTCCGCGAACCGACGGGGCTCGAAATCGATCAAGTCGTCCAGCGCCTCTCCAACGCCGAGGTATCGCACTGGTACGCCGATTTCGCGCTGCAGCGAGACCACCGCCCCACCCCTCGCCGTCCCGTCGAGCTTGGTCACGATCAAACCCGTGATCGGCACGGCGGAAGAAAACAGCTTGCCCTGCTGTATGGCGTTTTGTCCCACGGTACCATCCAATACGAGAAAACTCTCGTGCGGCGCACCCTGACACCGCCTGCCAATGACGCGCACGATCTTTTGAAGCTCCGTCATGAGATCCGACTCGGTGTGCAAGCGTCCCGCCGTATCCACGATGACGACATCGGTGCCCCGCGCCGTAGCCGCCTCGACCGCGTCAAACGCGACCGCCGCCGGATCGCCTCTTGGGGTACCCGTCACCACAGATAAACCCAACCGTTCGCCCCAAATCGAGAGTTGCTCAGCAGCGCCAGCCCGAAACGTATCCGCCGCCGCCAGTATCACGCTCTTGCCCTCCCGCACCAACCGATGCGCCAGCTTCGCCACCTGCGTCGTCTTCCCCACCCCGTTCACACCGAGGACGACGATCACCGTAGGGCCTGCCCCCGTGCCCCTGTGCCCCTCTGCCCCCATGCCCCCATGCCCCTTGGTGCCCCCCGATGCCCCTTGATCCTCGGTGTCTCTCTGCGTCTCTGCGCCATCAGCGGTAAACATCCCCGCAATCTCATCAACCAACCAACTCCGAAACGCCTCTTCGGTCTTCAACTCGCCACGCCGAATCTTTTCTTCCAGGTGTTCTACGAGCTCGAACGTCGCGGGGCCGAAGTCCGCCTCGATGAGTACTCGCTCCACGTCTTCGAGCATATCATGGTCGATGCCCTTGACGAGCACCGTGACATCGGTGAGCGCGACTTGCTTGATCCGTTTCCAAAGCCCCATGCCTAAGGCAGACCCCGCCGCTGCCGCCAACCCCACTCACCGAGGAACGCCGCCATCGCAATGAGGAACAGCCACCACGCCTCGCGGGCTCGTTGCACGATGAGTTGGAGTCCCGCCTCTCCGGTGCCGGTACCTAAGGTCACCGCCCGCAGGTGATATTCGTCCGAGTAATCCTCTACCGCGGTAATTCCCGTCGCATTGCGAATACCGGCTGCGTTCCATCGATACACGCCCGGCTCGAGCAGCACCATCGCGGTTCCGCGCGAGTCGAACCGCAGGGTGGCGGTGACAATCGAGTCAGGCCCAGCGAACGCTACCACGGAAGAATCCGGGATACCGCTGCCCGCCCAACGAAACACGACGGGCATTCCCCGCTGAGTGACATCGTCGGCTTCGAGGGGCGACCGCGTAGCGACCGTGCCGGTTTCAAGTAACCAATCGATACCCGCCGCAATCACCGTACGGTACGCTTCTCGGGCGGCGCCGCCGCGCAACACCCAACGCCACAGCCCGAGACCAGCGGTGGTCAGCCGCCGCGCTCCACTCGAGTCGCGGCCAATCAAGAGTGGCCGGTCCACCCCTCGTCGCGCACGACGACCGGTCAGGCCGACCCATTCGGAGCCAACCGCGACGAAAGGTGCGATGCCGGTGAGCGGAGGAACCGAGTCCCACATCGCCGACGCAAAGCGTCCTGCCACCGGCGATGCCGGAACTTGGGGCGTCACGTACCAGTCACCCTCGAAGAACTCGGTAGTGGTGTCACTGGCCGCTGGCCAATGCCAGACCGCCGTGGCGTTGCGTGTCGCTCCGATTCGATCGGCGCCCCGAAGCACGACGAGGCGAGCCGTACTCGCCGCGCGGCGCACCCCCGCAGCGTCGGTCCGAGCAAGAGTGTTCATGTCGAGCCACAAGTCGTTACCGATGCGGGCAAACCCTTGCACGGTCGTGCTCGCCACTTCTCCTATCTCGTGCATCAGGAAGCGACCCTCGACGTCTCCCGGATCTACCACCACCACAATCGTCGGCTGCGAGCTGACGGTCACTAGGCGGATCCGTTCGTCGTCCCCACTCTCGGCATCGCCGTTTGCAACGAGGCGAACCCGCAAAACGTGCGTGCCGGCCGCGAGTATCCCGGGCGGTAGCGTGACCGTCCGGCGTGCCGTCCCCGGGGATGGGGGCAACGCGACCCTGCGCCGCAACAGGTTGGTTTGCTCGGTCGAGATTTCGACGGTCGCGCCCGTCGTGTCCAAGGCCCCCCACGTGCCGACCACCAGTCCGACTCGAATCGAGTCGTCCCGCTGCACCCGGCGCGCAATCGTCACGTCCAGCAAGGCGGCGTTGGCCACGGTGTCTCTCGGAACTATGACCACAGTGACCCCGTGGGTGAGGCTCGGTGGCAACACCGCTCCGTCTTGCACTTCCCCATCGGAGACGACGAAGACGGGACCCGGCCGGCCGACACTCGCCTCGAGCGCCTCTTTCAAGCGCGAGGCGCCGTCGAGGGGAGCCAAGGTGTCGAACGGCGAGACCCGCGACCCAAACCGGAGAATGGTACCGCCGCCCGCACCGCTCTCCACCAGTGCTCGCGCGGTATCCAGCGCCGCTGGCCAACGACTCCCCGCCGCTCCCATGCTCAACGAAGCGTCTACCAGCACGGTTGGCGCGCGACCGGAGATGCGACTCAGCCGCCCGGGATTGAACAAGGCAAAGAACAACGCTCCTAAGGCCACGGTGCGGAGCGCTGCCAACCCCACGCCTTGGGCCCCGAGCCGCTCACGCCCCAGGTACACGAATCCGGCGAGCAACGCCGCGACCACCGTCGCGATGACTACCGCTACCATTCCTGTCGCAATCGAATCGTCATAGTTGTGTTCAAGACCACCCAAGATAACCGGTTGATTCGAAACACTAGAACCAATCCACCGCGTGGATCGGCAATTTATCGCCGCGTAAGATTGAAATGGCCACGGACGCAAAGGTGCCAGGTGTCAGGTGTCAGGGTGTCGGATTCTGACACCTGAAACCTGGAACCTGAACCCTCGTCTTCCTGGAATCGGTGGTAATGTGGCGCGAGCGGGGACTGCTAGGATTATCGGTTCGCCATGACGGCACGGTCGACAGCGGTACTGTCGAACAGAACGGTGTTGAAAGCCGCGCGGACGGCCTCGAACTCTTCCTGCGATGCGGCAGGGACCGGATCGCCGTCACCCATATCGACTCCTCGAGAATCGACCTGCCGACCGTTCTTCAGGAACTCGTAATGGACGTGAGGTCCGGTCGCTAGGCCGGTTATGCCGACGAATCCGATGGTCCGCCCTTGAGTGACCCGGGTTCCCTGCTTGATATCGGACGCGATGCGTGACATGTGGGCGTAGCGCGTTTCGATATCCTTGGCGTGCTTGATGGTCACCACTAGGCCGTAGCCACCCCATCGGCCGGCACGGCTCACCACACCGTCAGCCGTCGCAAAAATCCGTGTCCCGCTGGCTGCCGCATAGTCGGTTCCCAGATGTGCGCGGTACCGCTGCAGGATCGGATGGAACCGACGCCCGTATCCGCCGGAGATCCGGCGGAACTGAACCGGATATCGCAGGAAGGCCCGTTTCATGGAACGACCCTGGCCATCGTAATACACGTTCTGGTTCCCGTCGCCGGACATGACGTACGCGGTATTGGGCTTGCCGGCCGTCTCGATACTGGCAGCCAGCAACCGGCCGAACCGCACGTCCCCCTCCGATGATACGAGCCGCTCGTAGAGGAAATCAAAACGGTCGCCCGGACGAAGGTCACGAGTGAAATCGATGACCCACCCGTAAACATCTTCCGCGACGTTCCAGATCAGACGGTCGCGGTGGCCAAACGGCAGCGTTGAATCGGCGATCGTCTCGTGGATGGCATCATTCAACGACGATGCAATGGACCCGGAAACATGCTCCTGCACGATGGTCCACTGGATGGGATCGAGCATGCTTCCCCATTCGCCCGCGCTGTTCCGCTGAATCTGCAGGAAGGCATCATCGCTGATTCGGGTGCGGACTCTGTCGGGCGACTCGCTGCCGATCGGATAGCGAAAGTCGAATGTCTGGAGCGGCGTTACGCGACGCGGGTTGAGCCCGTAGGGGCGGGCCGCTTCGACTAATTGCACCAGCTCCAGGCCCTCGACATGGTGGCGCGCGAACAGATGCGAGAGCGTCTCGTTGCGGCGTAGCCGATCCGAGCGTTCGGTGTACGCCTTCGTCACGACGATTGGTTGGGCGACCGGTGTTTCTTGAACGGTGTGGCGGGCCGAGGCGGTGGTCAACGTGACAAGGGCCGTGCTCACCACAGCCCCGATCACTGCAACCTGAACAGCGCGTAGTGTCATCAATCCATTTGACGCCTGATGAAGGTGGGAATCTCCATCTCGGAGATCTCACCCTGCTGCTGTGCATCCGGCTCCGGCAGGGGCTTCTGAACGGGGGCCGGCGCCGGCATCGCTGAGGCTCCTCCGCCCGCGGCCGCCGACCGCTGGGGGAACTGCAACACGCCCGGGACGCTGCTCCAGCTGACGGTGCTGTCTTGATCCAGGGTCTTGTCGAATCCCGTGGCGATGACGGTCACGCGGATCTCGCCTTCCATCGCCGAATCGTTTACCGCCCCAAAGATGATTTCCGCCTGGTCGCCAGCCGCCTCGTGGACGATCTCGCTGACCTGGTTGACCTCGCCGAGCGTGAGATCATCACCACCGGTGATGTTGACCAGGACACCGGTAGATCCCAAGATCGAGACGTTGTCGAGGAGGGGACTGGAGATCGCGTCTTGCGCGGCCTCGATGGCCCGATCGTCGCCGCGCGACATGCCCGTGCCCATGAGCGCTGCACCGCCGTGCTGCATGACGGTCCGCACGTCGGCGAAATCGACGTTGACCAGCCCGGTCACGGTGATGAGCGTGGAGATCCCCTGGGTGGCGTGCAGGAGCACCTCGTCGGCTTTCTTCAATGCGTCTTGGAAGGGCACGTTCTTGCCGACAACGGCGAGCAGGCGCTCGTTGGGCACAACGATCATCGTATCGACCCGTTTCCGAATCTCCGCGATGCCGATCTCGGCCTGCCGCATCCGCTTCCGGCCTTCGAACAAGAACGGCTTCGTGATGATCCCAACGGTCAGAGCCCCGACGTCGCGAGCGAGCTGCGAGATGACCGGCGCCGCACCAGTTCCGGTGCCGCCTCCCATACCGCAGGTCACGAAGACGAGATCGGCGCCGTCGAGCACCCGAAGCACGTCATCCTTGTTCTCTTCGATCGCCTGACGGCCTATTTCGGGTCGGGCTCCAGCGCCAAGACCGCGGGTCAGCTTCTTGCCGATCTGCACCCGCGTGTCGGCCTTGGTGTTCATCAAGGCCTGGGCGTCGGTATTGACAGTGATGAATTCCACGCCCATGAGGTGCTCGTCGATCATACGATTGACGGCGTTGCCACCTCCGCCCCCGATACCGACGACCTTCATCCGGGCGTTCTGCGAGATTGCTTCTTCGAGCTCAAATACCATGGGTGCCTCTAGAAGAAATCCTGTAGCCAACGTTTCACGGGACCGAACAACTTGCCTACACTGGACGTGGTCGCTGCTTCACGCTCTAGGATCGATTGCGCCGCATACAACAGCAGTCCTGTCGAAACGGCGAACCGCGGTGCCTGTACACTGTCCACCAGCCCCGAGATGCCACGCTGTGGCGTCCCGACTCGCGCCGGCAGCGCTAAGGCTTCCCGGGCCAACTCCACGATCCCCGGTTGATGAGCGCCCCCGCCGGTCACGACGACCCCCGCGGGAAGATTACCTGGAAAGCCTGTTTTTTCAATTTCCTGCTGGACCAGACCTAGGATCTCGTCCAACCGCTGGTGAATAATATGGGCAAGTAGCTCTCTTTTTGCTTGCCGAACTCCCTGACCCGGTGTGCTCGGCAAATGGATATCCTCATCAGGATCCACCAGCGGCGTGTAGGCGGCACCCCATTTTTGCTTGAGACGTTCGGCATCCGCCTGGGTCACACTCAATCCGTGGACGATATCGCTGGTGACGTGGGATCCAGCGTACGGGAGTGAGGCGATGTGTTGGACCTTGCCATCCTTGAAAATGGCGACTCCCGTTGAGCCCCCACCCAGATCCACGAGGACGCACCCGAGTTCTCGTTCCTCCTGGGTCAGCACCGCCATCGAAGCGGCAAGCGGTTCGAGCACGAGCTGGGCGATCCGGTAGCCGGCCCGTTCGACCGATTTGCGGAGATTCTGCGCCGCGGCGGTCTGGACCGAGACAAGGTACATCTGGACCTCGAGCCGCAAACCGGTCATGCCTTCCGGATCGTTGATTCCGTCTTGATCGTCGACCTGATATTCCTGGGGAATGAAGTGCAGCAGTTCCCGGTCCTGCCCGAGGCTGATCGCCGTTGCGACGTCGTTCACGCGCTCGACATCGGTGCGCAAAATCTCCTCTCCCGTGACCGACACCAAGCCGGTCGACGTGCGCACTTGGATATGCTCGCCGGCGATGCCACAGTGAATCGCCGGTACAGGGACACCGGCCATCCGTTCGGCATCCCGCACCGCGTCTACAATCGAGCGAGTAGTTTCGTCGATATCTCGCACCACGCCGCGCCGCACTCCGGTCTCCCGCGAAATACCGACGCCAAGCACCTTGACCCCCGGAGACCGATCATCGCCAGTCACCTGCGCGAGCACGGCGCACGTCCTGGTGCTCCCGAGGTCCAGAGCGCCTACGATGCGCTCGTCTTTCACGTTTCCTTCCGCCGCACGACGACCCATCCCCCGTAGCGAGCGTCGAGCTCTTGATATGGTTCTCCGGTCTTGGCCAATAGCTCCCGCACCGCGAGCACGGCATCGACATCACCAACCGACGGCACCGCCGGCATCAGGATCCGCCGATCGCCCAGCACCAGCAGAACCCCTCCGCCAGGAACGGCCTCCACCCAGTCGACCTCGTCATAGAGATCCCGGCTGGCGAAACGGACCGCGCCGAGTGCACCGACTAGCAAGGTGTCCGCACGGGCCACAATGGGGAGATCGACGGCGCCCGTGGGGGGATCGAACGGCAGCGGGCGGGCTAGGGCGTCCAGTGTGACGAATCCTTCAGGACCAGGCGCCAACGCCACCGGGATGCGTTCGCTCACGTCGACCCGCAGCGTGCCAGGGAAGACGCGCTTGATGCGCGCCCGGACCACCCCACCGACACGCGAGACGCGGTCTTCGAGCACGTCGAGGTCGTCGAACAAGTTGTGATCGGGCCGGAGTTGGAGTGACTCGAGCACATCATCAGGAGAGAGATATCGCACACCGAGCAACTCGACCTGACGCACGCGGAAGAACGCCATGCGGCGTAATACCTGCGGAGTGAGAAAGAAACCTCCGAGCACGACCACGGCGCCGACCACGGCCCAAAGGATACGGCGTCTCATGCGGCGGCGTCTGCCA
>JAPULP010000194.1 GCA_027294815.1 Gemmatimonadota bacterium
GTTTGGACGTCGCGGCCGCGCTCGAGGACAGCCTGATGGCCGCGGGCTCCGCGGTGATACTCACCAGCACCCTCGTGGTGGCCGGGTTTGGACTGCTGTTGGCATCACAGTTCGAGGTGTTGTTTCTGATCGGGATGCTGACGGCGGTGAGCGCCGTAGCGGCCGTTGTCGCGGATCTGTTCTTGCTCCCGATTGTCGTACGGGCGGCATATCGACCGTCCCGGCGTGGTAAGGCGGCGGCGATCTCTACGGCAACCATCCTATTGTTCGTGGCGACGGCAGCTCTTCCGCCAGCCGCCCGCGCACAGGATCAGACAGCAAGGGAGCGTGGCCGAGCCATCGTCGAGGAATCGGCGCGGCGCGACCGGGGTTGGCACGACCAGACCGCCCAACTCACTATGGTGCTCGTGCGGAACGATCGCGAGCGCATCCGCGAGCTTCGCACGATGACACTCGAGGGCACTGGGGACGGCGACAAGACCCTCGTGGTGTTCGAAGAGCCGGCCGACCTTCGCGGAACGGCGTTCTTGACGCACGCGCACCAGGATGCGCCCGACGATCAATGGATCTACCTGCCGGCGCTGCGACGCGTGAGGCGTATCGCGTCGAGCAACCAATCATCGTCCTTTATGGGAAGCGAGTTCGCCTACGAAGATATCGGGTCGCAGGAAGTGGAAAAGTACGACCACCGGTATCTCCGCGCCGAAACGACCGACGGTGTGGAGATGCACGTGGTCGAGCGGATCCCTATCGACGAGGGGTCCGGATACGCTCGCCAGGTGATGTGGTTGGATCAGGGCGAGTATCGCGTTTACAGCATCGACTACTACGACCGCAACGACGAGTTACTCAAGACACTCACGGTGCGGGGTTACCAGCGGTATCTCGACAGGATCTGGCGCCCCGACGAGATGCTGATGATGAACCATCAGACCGGCAAGAGTACGATCCTCCGCTGGCAGAATATTCGATTTGAGACCGGTTTGCGGGAGGTGGATTTTGACCGCAGGGCACTCAGTCGGCTGCAATGAGATGCAGCTCTTCCATCGAACCGCGTTGGTGGCTCTCGGGTTGACGGTGACGACGCCCGGGCTTGGGGTTGCGCAGCGAAGCACCGGCGAAGTGATGGCAGAGATGGGGACCTACCTTGGGCAACTCCCAAACCCGTCGACGCAAGGAGAGATCGGCGTCGCCGCCCGCACTCGCATTACCTGGGAGTCGGCTGATCGCCGACACCGCCTCACCGTGGAGCCGTTTCTGCGATGGGACATCTTGAACGGCGACCGGACGCGGTTCGACGTCCGGGACCTGAGTTGGCAGATGACGACGGGAATCTGGGAGGTGACGGTTGGAGTGCGGGAGATCTTCTGGGGAGTTGCGGAGTCGCAACATCTCGTTGACGAGATCAATCAACGGAACCCGATTGGGGGCGTTCGCTTGTACGAGAAGTTGGGGCAGCCGCTGGCGATGGTCGCTGCCACGTCGGACTGGGGAACAGTAGAGTTGCTGGCCCTTCCCATCTTCCGACCGAGACCGTTCGACGGCCGGTCAGGCCGCCTCTGGTCGCCGCGTCCGGTGTTGGCACGCGACGCCGTCGTGCGGGGCGGTTCAAGGCGAGTGTACGCCGATTGGGCCTTGCGGTATTCGCACAGTGTGGGCGCGTGGGATGTGGGCGCCGCCTTCTTCTCCGGAACGGCGCGCGATCCCTACTTCGCGCCCTCGGGTGACTCTGCGTGGATTCCCCATCACGATCTCATCGACCGGACGAGCGTGGAGATACTGTGGACCACTGGGTTCTGGCTGTTCAAGGCCGAGGGAGCAACCCAGGGGTCGGCGCTGGGAAGATTCGGGTCTGCCGTGGGTGGAGTCGAGTTTGCCCCCGTCGATTTCTTTGCCGGCATCCTCGAGTACTCCTACGACAGTCGGGGCTCGGCTGCTACCACGTCGTACGAGAACGACGTATTCCTCGGCGGCCGGCTGTTGACGGAGGACGGCTCGGTTCGGGCAGGCGCTTTCGTGGACACACGCTCCGGGACCGTCCTGGGGTCCGTCGAGGCAAGCCGTCGCCTGGCTACCGGTATCGTCGTCACGCTCGAGGCCCGGGCGTTCTTGGGAGACGAGGCCAGGCAGCCGCAGCACGCCTTCCGGCAGGATACGTTCCTGGGGCTCCTGGCGACCTACCACTGGTAGCTTGACGGGCGCTTGACGGCCACAGTGCATGGTGATCTTAGGCAAACGAACACCGACACCTCGGATGGATGGACATGAGCGGATTGAGTCTGGTAGAACGGGATTTCGACGCGTTTTTCTCCGTTCCGTTTCACGCCTACGCCACGGAGACACCATTCGTCTCCATCATGCGCTCGGATCTTCGGCGTATCCTGAGTCACAGGAATCCCCTGTTCCCCCGCTTCGGACAGTTCACGTTCTTCACGGCCCATCGGGATGGGGAGGCCGTGGGGCGAATCGTGGCGCACATTCACGAGGAGTCCAATCGCCTCCATGGGCTGAAGCTCGGGTACTTCGGCTTCTTCGATTGCGCGAACGACCAGGACGTCGCAAAGCTCTTGTTGGAAACGGCGGAATCCTGGGTGACCGAGCGAGGCTGCGACAAGATCGCTGGCAACTTCAATCTCACGGCCATGCAACAGATCGGCGTCGTGACCGAAGGCTTCGAGCACGTGCCGTACACGGACATGCATTACAATCCTGCGCATATTCCGGAACTGCTTGAAGCTTGCGGGTACCACGCGTCCTTCCCCATGCAGACGTGGGAGACGGACGTACCTCCAACGATGCCCGACACTGGCCTCGGCCAACGTCAGCAAGCGGCCGTGGACTCGGGCGAGTTGCGGTGGGCAAGAGTCCGGCGCCGCGGATTCTGGACCACGCTGGAGCACATCCGCCAGCTGCTCAACGGGAGCTTTGCCAACAACCAGATGTTCGTGCCGCTTACCCGGGAGGAGCTCGAGTTCCAGGCGGGAGAGATGATGTGGATCATCGATCAC
>JAPULP010000195.1 GCA_027294815.1 Gemmatimonadota bacterium
TTGCTGCATTCCTGTCGGTCGTGGCGGCGATCGAGGTGCTTGTCACGTCGGCGGTCGATGTCTTCGGTTGGAAGCGGCGGAACGCCGCCCTTGTTTTCTGCGGCACATCGCTCATCGCCGGGACGGTCGCGATGGTGAGCCTCGACTACATGCTCACGAGCGATCTTTTCTGGGGTTCGACGATGCAACCGGTGGGAAGCGCGCTTTCGCTCATCGCGCTCGCGTGGGTAGTCGGACTCGGCAAGGCTCTCGATGCCGTGAACGAGGGCAATCAAGGACGGCCCGTCGGCAAGCTGTGGTATTACTGGATCAAGTACGTCATTCCGTCGGGAATCGTCATTATCCTCGCCGTGGGACTCGATGATCTATTTGGAGCGTTCTTCGGGTAGGCGATTCGCCCTTCAATGCACCAGTTCTCGCAACGGTACGCCATCCAAATCGTCCGGCGTCTCGATCCCCAACAGCGCTGCAATCGTCGGGGCGATGTCTACGGTGGCGATACGCCTATCGTAACGTGCCGCGGTAAACCCCGGTCCCCAGAACAACACGGGAACGTGTGAGTCGTACACGTACGGCGACTCGTGCGTCGTCCCCCGCGGCTGCATGTGGTACAGATAGTTCTCCTTGTACCGCACGACGATGTCAGCCGCGCGATTCGGATGAAAGCTTCGCAAGTATAGCAGTCGGAACGGGTCGTCCGTCTCCTCGCGCACGTCGTCGTACGCTACCGCGTCGGCGACGAACTCGGAATCACGCAACTTCTCGGCCAGGGCGCGGCGCACCGATCGCGCATCCTCTTCCGACACGCCGTCAAACCGCAGCGTCACACCGTACGGCGTCATCAACAGACGTGCCAACTTGTCGGCGAGACCGAACTCGTTCAATACCTCCGTCAGCGGCGGGACCACGATGTCTTGCCGCTCGAGCCTGTCGATCCGCCACGCGTCCACACCCTGGCGCACCAACTCCTCGGGTATCGGCAGCACACCGTGGTCGGACGTCAGCACTACTACGTATTGCCCCTCACCAATCGTGGCGTCGAGAAAACTCAGGAAATCGCCCAGCATCTGATCCAAACGCAAGTAGTGGTCCTGAATTTCGTGGCTCAACGGGCCGTACCGGTGCCCGATGTAATCGGCCGCGGACGCACCCGCAAACAGCAGGTCCGGCACGTCGTCTGCACCCAGCTGGTCACTGACGATCATCCGTTCGAGGAATGCGAATGCCAACTCGTCGGCGAACGGTGTCCGTTTCAGCTCCTCATAATACCGCGCCGGATAACGGGGTCGCGTCGAATCCGCGGTGTCGTCGGCCTCACGCTCGACCGGGATGTCGAAGCGGTGCGGGAACGTGACATGTATCCCATCGTGCTCGGCGGGGAAACTGTCCTCGCGCGATACACTGTACGCTTCCTCCGGAAGCAAGCGTGTCCACTCTCGTGTGAAATACTCGTCCGCCAGATTGGCACCGTTGAATTCACGTACCCATTCGGGAACGTCATCGAGGTAATACTGGGACGTGATGAAGCGGCCCCCGTAGGAATCGTACCAGTACACGCCGTCGGGCTGCTCTCCACCGATGGTGATGGCCGCTCGATCCTTGAGGGCTACCGAGAACACTTTGCTCGCTGGAGATTTCCGCTTCAACCAATCGCCCAGCGCATCGCGTTGCATGTTGGCCGGCGACATGCCCGAGAGATCGGGCCGTCCAACGATGGGAGACTCCGGATCCGCAACGGCGTACACCGTTCTGCGCGCCTCGCGATCCCACCAGCTGTTCGCAACGATGCCGCTGCGACTCGGAAAGACTCCCGTCGAGATCGTGGCGTGCCCCGCGGCCGTGGACGTGAAGAAGTGGTCCTGGTGCGCGTCGGTGTAAACCGCGCCCTCCTCCAAGAGGCGGGCCAAACCGCCTTTGTAGAGATGGCCGAAGCGCTCGAGAAAATCGAATCGCATCTGGTCGACGGTCAATACGACGACCAGGCGCGGTGGCTGTGTCTGCGCGAGGGCGGTTCCCTGCCCGAAAAGCATGCAACCGAGCAACATCGCTCGAAGCTGATGGAACGGCAGACGACGCATGACTGACTTCACCAACGATCTCCGTTTCCGACAGGAGGGGACCAGGAACCTATTTCCCGGCCCGATCCGACACAACCAGCGATGGCACTCCCCATCTCCATAGTTATAGGGCCAAACACCGGTCCACGGTTCCCTTCCCACCCCACCGCTTCGGTTGGACTACTGGTTGCCCGGCGCCTGTACCCCTAATTTTCGGGAACCAACCATCTCAAAGAGGACTCCTCGACATGAACGTCATCTACCGACGCACACTGCCCGCCCTGTTGGCGCTGGTGGCCGCCGGCTGCGCGCCGGGCGACGGCGGTGAGTCTGAGGGAACTCCAGAGGCTTCCTCCTCGGACACGACTGCCACCGCCATCCCGGACATGACACCCACGGTCATCATGGAAACGACGATGGGGCGCCTCGTCATAGAGCTCGACCGCGAACGGGCGCCGGCGAGCGTGGACAATTTCTTGCGATACGTGCGCGGCAAATTCTACGACGGACTGATATTTCACCGCGTCGAGCCGCGTTTGGTGCAGGCCGGTCTCTACACCCCCGACAGGCAGCAACGCACCCTCCGAAGTGCGGTCCCGGTGGTCAACGAAGCGGAGAATGGTTTGAAAAACGTCCGGGGCGCCATAGCCATGGCCCGCACCACGAATCCCCACAGCGCCACGTATCAATTCTTCATCGACGTCGCGGACAATCCGAGCTTCGACTTCACCGAAAAGACAGTGCGCGGATGGGGCTATGCGGTGTTCGGCCACATCACCGAAGGGATGGACGTGCTCGACGCCTTGGTCAAGGTACCGACGACACGGCAAGGAAGTTTTCAAGCTCCGGTCGATCCAGTCGTCATCGAGCGCGCCTATGTGGCCGACGAAGGCGGCAACTGATGGACACCGTCCCGTTCAAGGTGCACGACCCCAGCGCTTCGGTGACCGAAACCGAAGGGGTCATGACTCTCTACGAAGATCGGCTCACCATGCAGCTGGAAACTCGCGACGTGGTGGTCGGCGTTTACAAGAAGAGCAGCGAATTCAACATCCCACTCGAAGACATCTCCTCCGCCGAGTTTCGCCGACGGTGGTACGGTACTTCTCTGACGATACAGGTGCGGGATATCGGGCTGGTGAGCGATTTTCCGGGCGGCCGGCTGGGACGCGTCCGTCTCAAGTTCCGCCGCCGCGACCGCGACGCGGCCGAGGAGCTTGCCCACATGATCGATGACAGCCTGTACGACCTACGGCTCGCCTGGGAGGACGAGCAAGACCAGCAAGACCGAGAAAAACTCGGGTATTGAGCCTTCCGGGCGCTCGCAGCGTTCCGTAGCTTGAGACCATGGCCCGAAAGACGATCCGCATCACGCACCAACCCACCGGCACCCTCATCGCCGAAGGCCCACGTGGATGGGGTATCACTCCCTTCGAGGGCAACTACTACATCCGACGCAAATACCTTCGTACCGAGGGGTTCAAACCCAACTTCATTCCGGGACTGTGTCCGTACAAGTTCCTCTATGTCTGGATGGACCTCCGTCTCGCTGATGGAACTCGGCGCCGTAGTTTGGGATGGATGTACTGGCTTCCGAATCCTTTGCTGCCGTTCATCTGGTTCCGGGTAGCGGTCCCACGCCATCATCCGGAGTTGACCGTCGAGGAGTTCGACTAGCGCACCACCAGGTCGCTCATCGAGACTAGGTGCCCTCGAACGGCTGCATCGCAAACGAGGCGACGTGGAAATAGTTCAATTGCGCGTCTTCACTGGTCGAGCAGGGCAAAGGCACGTACCGGAAAGCTCCCCATTCCCTTCACGGCAACCGGAACAGCAAAGAACGCAAAACCGGTGTCGGGCAGTTCTGCGAGGTTGCAGAGATGCTCCACGACGGGAATGCCGGCCTCGAGCAGCGCGGAGTGCACGGGTCGTTGCCCGTCTTGATCGTCGTCGATGTTGAGAGAATCGATGCCGACCACCTTTGCACCGGCGTCGACCAGGTAGCTCGCCGCGTCGGCGGTCAAGAACGGGTACCCCTCGTAGTACTCGTCGCTGTTCCAGTGGGCGTCCCATCCGGTCTCGACGAGCACCGCGCGCCCCGCGACGGCGGCGGAGCCGAACGCATCACGACCAATGGCCCGGTCGTCACGTGCAGCCGCACGTACCACGACGCCCGGTACCGCAGCGACCGAGTCCAGCTCCAGCCCAGCGAGGTCGACGCCAGCGGCATACCGGTGGAACGGCGAATCGATATACGTGCCCGTGTTGGCCACCATGTCGATTCGGCTAATGTGAAATCCGACTCCCGGTGCATAGCGCGCCTCTGAAGCCTCGCGTGTCAGGTAGTCCGAGATCACCGGCCCGGGCAGGCCCCGATAGGTGATCATGCCATGCTCCACAGCGTGACTCACGTCTACAAACCGGTGTTGGTCGGCCATCGGATTGTCCTTTCGCCAATGCCTGTGCGTCCCGCCGTGTCACGGCACGATCGCGAAGTGATGGGAGACAATATCCATTCCTTTGCGCAGATAGAACCGATGGGCGTCAGGAGCCTTGTCGCCGGTCGTACCCCTGCACCCTACGCGGTGCGCATCACGCTGGGATCGGTGCCCACGCGCGCGTTACTCGAACGGGGCCTGTCGATCCTCGCCGAGATTCTCGACCATCCGCCGGAGCCGTGTGCAACGGTGGTGTGACCAAGGGCGGTACGGCGGTACGTTCCGGCAGCATCTCGAAGAGATCGGCGCGGCGAAAGAAGTGTAGCTGGCACCCAGCGGTCTCCCACGATAATCTCAACATGTGAACGCTCGACTCGTCGCGATCCGGTTGCTGGCGTGCGCCCTGTTGGCGGGGTGTGGCGGTAGCGGTGTTGAGACTCCGGCTCCCGATCCGGTCCCCGCCCCCGCACCGCCTCTAGCAACGCCCCCGCCACGAGTCGATCTCGCTCCGGTCTGTCGTGAGATCGACGACACATATCGGTGCGGCAGGGCCGTCGAACGATACCAGATGCGTCGGGCGCCACGGTGGGTTTCGAGAACCGGCAAGACGCTCACCATTCACCTGGCCGACGGCGGGCGCAAGACGTTCGTTGATAGCGACTCGGTCAACGCGGCCGCCGTGCTGTACACGTACAGAGAGTTCCTGCCGGAGATCAGGTATCACCTCGTGCACGCCCACCTGAACGAGGGCACCGGCTACCTCCTGGTGAGTCATCGCTCCGGCGACCTCGTCAGAATCCAGGGATTGCCTATCGTGTCTCCCGACGGCGGCCGGTTCGCCACCGCGTCCGAAGATCTGGAATCCCGCTATAACCCCAATGAAATCCAGATCTGGAGAATCACCCGAAACGCCGCGGTACTGGAGTGGAGCCTGGAGCCCGCCGGCGACCCGGTGACCATCACTCCCGCCGCTTGGGGGCCGGCCAACCTTCGTTGGCTCAGTCCGACTGAGATTCGGGTACAGAAGGTCACCTACGATCCCGAAACCTTCCAAAAATTCTTTGGAGAAGAAGTGGCGATCCGACGCGTGCGCGGACGGTGGACCGTCTCGCAAACCGGAATGTCCGGCCTCCTGAATTAGACCCCGAACCACATCGCCGTTGAAACCGATCGCCTGGGGACGGGGACGCTGATCAACCCCTCAACGAAAACAGACCGGATCTCACCGTGGCCACCCGTGCACCCGACGGCGATCTGGTGCTCGAAGCGTTCGACGAGGGCGAGTATGATGTGGCGATCGAGCGGTCGGATCAGGACCTCCAGGAGGTGACCGGCAACGAAGCCCTCACGGTCTCGGTGACACCGGGCCAGACGCTGTACTTCAAGGTCTCGACCTTCGGGTCGGCCGGCGGCGCTATCCCCTACCAGCTGTCGCTGGCCTTCATCCCCGATTGAGCTGCGGGCGGCCCGCCCGCCGCCGGGGGGATGCGCGTTGCAAATTGGGCAACGCGACGACGGGATGTTGTTGCATCGTTCTCGGCTTCTCTACACGACGCGACTGTCCGTTCGGTCGCGTGAAGATCGACTAGGTCACCACCTATCGGAAACCTTTCCACCAATGGGTTCCACAGCACGTGTGCGCTTTGTCACCGCAACCTAGGCTTGCTCTGTATGTATTGAGTGCGAGTGGAAAGACGTCAGGAGCCCACCGAAAAGGAGCCAT
>JAPULP010000196.1 GCA_027294815.1 Gemmatimonadota bacterium
GCGGGCAGGCGGGCTGTACGGCGGTATGGCGGTATGGCGGTATGGCGGTATGGCGGTATGGCGGTATGGCGGAAGGTATTGGTTTACAACGGCTTACGGCTTACGGCTTACGGTCGTTACTCCGACCTGGGCGTTATCTCCACCATTCTCACGCGACACCTGGCGTTGACGAACGCGGCCGGAAGAAGCCACTGGCGGTAGGGCTCGGGCACTGCCCATTCCGTACCCTGCAACTCATCGAGGCCGCCTGCGAAATCCACCGCGAGCAGGGTCCCCTCGTCCGGCAAATCCTCAGGGGGTTTATGGGGCTTGTCACTGACCCAGACGCCCGGGAGCCCGCGAGGGTCCACGGACACGCTCAGATCGTCGCGGAACCCGTAGGCCAGGATCGCGACGGCGGCGTCGGCGGTGGTGCGATGATAGAGGGTCGTCACTGCTACTACCTCCAGGAAGCGCGGCCCAAGGTAGGGCTCTAAGTGATTCTAGGCAAGGGGGTTAGGGGTAGTGAGGGGCACAGGGGGGGACCGGGGGCACAGGAGGAGCCGGGGTTGCCATCGTGGAGCGGACCCCGGGCGCGAGTCCGGGGTTGGCCCGGGAGGCTGGTCTCACTAACAATGTTATTGACCTCGGCCGGTCCTCCGGCTAGGTTGCCACTAACAATGTTAGTGAGGTGACCATGGGACGTGACACACTCGGAGAGTTCGAGCACCAGCTACTGCTGGCCATCCTGCAGCTCGGTGGGGAGTCGTACAGCGTTCCCCTGGTCCACGAACTGGAAGAACGGACGGGGCGGGAGGTGGCGCAGGCGGCGGTCTTCATCGTGTTGAGCCGGCTGGAGAAAAAAGGACTCCTCACCTCGCGGCTCGACGACCACGCGGTAGAGCAGACGGGGCGCGTACGACGCTATTTCAAAGCGACCCCCGAAGCGTTGCGGCGGTTGAAGCAGTCGCGCCGCGCGCTGGTGCGGCTGTGGGAAGGCCTCGACACGACGCTGGACGAGGCATGAGGCCCCGCCCTCCCCTATTCGCGCGTGTCGTGCTGCGCGTGCTGCTCAACCGCAACGATCGTCGCACCGTGTCGAGTGACTTGCGTGAGATGTACGAACAACGCCTGTCGCGCGACGGCGAGCGCGCGGCTACGTCGTGGTGGCGCCGGCAATGGAGACAATATCCGTTGCACCTGCTCGCCGAGCGATTTCGACAAACAACACGCCCCTCGCCACGGCGGCCGGCGGTCGGCGCCAACTCCCTGAGGGAATCCATTCACAACATGCTGAGCGATTTGCGGCACAGCGTGCGCAGCCTTGCGCGCACACCCACACTCACCCTGACCATCGTCTCGACGCTGGGTCTGGGTATCGGCGCCACCACGGCCATCTTCAGCGTCGTCAACGCGGTGTTGATCGAGCCGCTTCCCTATGCGGATTCGGATCGGCTGGTGCGCATCTACACCGACTCGCCGCCGAACAAGTGGCCCTTCTCCGTTGCGGACTACCGCGCGCTGAACGAGCAGCAAACCAGCTTCAGTAGTCTCGCGGGTTACCGCAACCGCACAATGACATTCAATCGCGATGACTTTGCGGAACGCGTAGCCGGCAAGCTCGTCACTTGGAACTACTTTTCACTACTTGGCATCACACCGCTTCACGGCTCGCTCTTTACCGAAGGTGACGGAGCGCCGGGAAGCGAACCCAAGGTGATCGTGAGTCATGGCTTTTGGATGCGCCACCTCGACGGTGACGAGAACGCGATCGGCCGGACGCTGCGGTTCCAGGGACAGGGCTATACACTCGTCGGCGTGCTCCCGCCCGACGTCGGACCCTTCGAGCACAACGGAGAATTTTTCGCTGCGGTGGAGTGGGGTGTGCCGCCCCGCAAAGGGCCGTTTTTCATTATGGCACTGGCGCGATTGGCGCCGGGCGTCGATGAAGCCGCCGCACGAGAGGAACTCCGCGCCATCAACAAGCGCCTGTTTCCGGTTTGGCAGGCGTCGTACCAGGATCAGCGCGCGTCGTGGGGAATGCAGAGCGTGAAGGAGGTGGTCGTCGGTGACGTTACCGCCACGCTGGTCATCGTTTTGGGCGCCGTGGGCTTCGTGCTGCTCATTGCTTCCACCAACGCCGCCAATCTCATGGTCGCGCGCGCGACACACCGCGGCCGTGAGTTGGCCGTGCGCGCGGCACTGGGCGCATCGAGGAGACGCTTGTTGCAGCACCTGCTGGCCGAAAGCACCCTCCTGGCGTCGGTCGGCGCATTGCTGGGTCTGGTCCTCACGGTCGGAGGAATCAAGCTCCTCACAACCGTCGGCGCCGACTTCATTCCGCGCACGCAGGAGGTCGGCTTGGACGGAGCCACCGTGTGGTTCCTGCTCGCGATTACGCTCGGCAGCGGCCTGCTTTTTGGTTTGATCCCATCCCTGCACGGGGCAAAGACACAGTTCGCCACGGCACTTCGCTCGGAAAGCCGGTCGGCGACCGAAGGCGTGGGGCCACGACGACTTCGCAGAGCACTGGTCGTCACACAGTTCGCCGTGGCAGCACCGCTCCTCATCGGTGCCGGCCTCTTGATCGGGACGCTCGCCAATCTGCAACGCGTCGATCCCGGATTGGTCACCGAAAACGTGCTCACCGCGGCGATATCGTTGCCCGCGTCGGCTTATCCGGAACCCGGCAACGTGGCCGCGTTCTGGGAGGAAGCACAACAGCGCGTTGGGGCACTGCCCGGCGTGCGTGGGGTGGTATTTGCGGACAGCCGTCCGCCTGGCCAGCTCAACATGATCAACAACTTCGACCTGCGGGACAAACCTACTCCACCCAACGAGTCACAACCGGCCACGCCGTGGGTCGGAACGACGCCGGGATATTTTGAGCTGCTGGGCATTCCGCTGATCGAAGGAAGGGTATTCGACGACGGAGACAACACCCCTCCTCCAGTGGCGATCGTGGACGAAGCGTGGGCGCGACGGTTCTATCGCAACGAGAGCGTGTTGGGTCGGCAATTCTACAGCGGCGGATCGACGAGAAATCCGGTCACGGTCGTCGGAGTCGTGGGCGACGTGAAACACGTGAGTCTCGACGCGCCAGACGAGGGCACTGTGTACTGGCCGCGGAGTTTGAGCTCATCGCGATTCAGGTTCATCTTCATCCGAACTTCAATAGATCCGATCAGTGTCCTGCCCTCAGTGAGACAGGTGTTCCGGGAACTGGACCCCACTCTGCCGCTGGCCGACGTCGCGACCATCGATGAGCTCTTCGGCGATTCCCTGGATACCTCGCGTTACCTGACCATCCTCGTCGGCGCATTCGCGGTGGTCGCCTTGCTTTTGTCGATTATCGGTATCTACGGCGTGATGTCATACTTCGTGCAGCAACACACGAAAGACATCGGAATCCGGATCGCCCTGGGAGGCGGCCGCTCGAACGTGATACGAATGATCCTTGGCCAGGGCATGCGGCTCGTTGGCGTCGGTGTGGTCGTCGGCATCGTCGGCGCGATCTTCCTGACCCGTTACATGTCGAGCGTGCTCTTCGAGGTCGGGACGACGGACGCACTCACATTCGCGACCGTATCGATCGTCATGCTCGGGATCGCGCTGCTAGCGTGCTTCGTTCCGGCGCGACGGGCAGCGGGTCTCGATCCAGCGACGACGCTTCGGGAAGAGTGATCGATTGCAGATTCTAGATTCTAGATTCTAGATCGCAGAAGTTACCACGACAACATAAAGATCTAGCATCTCTAGAGTCTCAAATCTAGAATCTAGAATCTAGAATCTCGAATCTGACATCCATCCCTTATCCAGCATACATTGTCGGTAGACTTCCACCGAAATGCTGCAATGCACGCCAGCCCTCGGCACTTCTTATTTAACCCCGTCGGCTCGCACGGCGACGTGCATCCGTTCCTCGGAATCGCGAAGGCGATGCAGGAACGCGGGCACGACGTATCGGTTCTTACCGCCGAGACATTTAGGGACGTCGCCGAGAAGGCGGGGTTACGGTTTGCGTCGCATCTCGAGGACACGGTCTTCCAGGAGCTGCTCGAGGATCCAGACCTGTGGCATCCTCGGAAGGGAGCCGGCATTCTGTTACGCAGCATGGCCGAGCACCTGCGTCAGGCGTACGAGTGCCTGTCCGAGGCGTACGAGCCGGGTCGGACGGTGATTGTCGCGGCGTCGCTGGCATTCGGCGCGCGCATCTTTCAGGACAAGCACAACGCGCCCGTCGTTTCGATGCACCTGGCGCCGTCCGCCTTTCGAACCATGCACCTCCAGCCTGCCGCTATTCCAGGCAAGGACGCATCGGGATGGCCGGTCCCGCTGAAACAGTTGATGTGGTGGGCCATCGATCGCTTGCTGCTGGATCGGCACATCGAGCCGACCGTAAACGCGTTCCGCACCGAGTTGGGATTGCCTACCATTTCGCGCCCGTTCAAAGATTGGCTTCACTCCCCGGACCTTACGATCGGATTGTTTCCCAAATGGTTCGCCCCCGCGCAGCCCGATTGGCCCGAGCAAGTACGATTGACCGGTTTTCCCTTATTCGACGAGGTGGGCCAACACCAGCTGGATCCGGGGCTCGAGCGTTTTCTTGGTAAAGGGACACCGCCGATAGCGTTTACCCCCGGCTCTGCCCATCGTCACGCCGCCGAGTTTTTTTCCGCCGCCATCGACGCAACGGATAAACTCGGTCGCACGTGTCTCCTGTTCACCCGCCATGGGGATCAAATCCCGCGAGACCTGCCCGATCACGCGCGGCACGAGGCGTTCGTGCCATTTTCGACTGTTTTGCCCAGGTGTGCCGCCATCGTGCACCACGGTGGTGTGGGAACGTGCGCCCAAGGACTCGCCGCGGGCATCCCGCAGTTGATCATGCCGATGGGTTTCGATCAGCCGGACAACGTCACGCGCTTGCAACGATTGGGCGTAGCTTCCTGGGTCGTGCCGCAGCGATTCACGGGAGACCGTGTCGCGGGTGCACTGAACGAGCTACTCACCAGCGAAAAAGTCGCGGAGTCGTGTCGCCGGTGGAAGGAAGAGTTGGCCACCACGGATCCCGTGCGGGAAACGTGTGAGTTGATTGAGGCAGTAGGGAGTAGGTAGGGAGAGGGAGGAGGCTCTCCGCACACCGCCCATCTCACCCGGGAGACGGGAGACGTAGATGTGAGATGTGAGACGTGAGACGTGAGACGTGAG
>JAPULP010000197.1 GCA_027294815.1 Gemmatimonadota bacterium
GGCCGGAGGGGTTCTCGCAACCCGTCGGGGGATAAGGAGCACCCAAATGCTTACGCAAAAATTCGGGGTGGGGTCAAGCGGATCCCTATCTCGAGACGGAA
Source organism: Gemmatimonadota bacterium (assembly GCA_027294815.1). GTDB lineage: Bacteria > Gemmatimonadota > Gemmatimonadetes > Gemmatimonadales > GWC2-71-9 > B3T1B10. The sequence continues at coordinate 102 of JAPULP010000197.1, forward strand.
ATGCGATACCCCTCGGTCGAGCGGAGCTCGTAAGTCCGACTGGACACTTCGACCACTCTTGTCAGGTATGCAGCCGGACGGCCCGGATTCGACACCACGGCACGGAGCAGCGCGCCACCTCCGATGGGGCCGGTCACGATGCCAAGGGTGGTGCGCTCATCGATGGGCCTGGCAAACACCCGGCATCCGACACAGGCCGCTTCGAGATCCAGCATCTCGTATCCGGGCGTCACCGTAATCGTGAACTGGATCGCGCCGTCGTCGCTATTCGGCGTGAACAGGTCGAACATCAACTCGCCACCATTCGGCCCGTCACATGAGGTGAGAGCAAGCACCAAGAGGATCGCCGCCTTTCGGATCATCATTCCCGACCTCCAGGTAACACGCGCGGCGCGGACGCTTGGAGCGGTTCCGGCGGAGCGCCGTTCCCGGCGTCCAACCAGGCGAGGAAATCACCCAGATCGAAGCCGTCGTTTCTATTCCCCAACAGGTCCAGGTACCGCACCTCGTCCGCGGTCAGGAGCTGTCCACCGTCGATCAACTGATCCACGAGCCGATCGACCTCGAGCGGCGGCACGTTGACCTGTAATTGCAGATCTATTGTCGTGCGGAGATTACCAGACGTGACCCCAATCGAAACGTCGAACACCCCGGTTTCTTCCGGCACGCCGACGAACTGTCCACCATCGGTGATAGCCTGAAACGCAAGGCCTGACGGCAGGGTTCCGGACACGACGCTCGCCCCATACGTACCGCTTCCTGCCCCACCACCCACCCGCAGTTGCGCGGAGTACGCGGCTCCCATGATGGCGGGTGACAGCGTTGAATCCAGAAACGCGATCACCGGATAAAACGTGGCGGTGACGTCGAACGGGCGATCCACGAGCACGGTGAGCGAGTCACCGGTGGCGGTCGTGTCGCCGCTCCAACCGTCTAGTGCCATCCCGACGTCTGCCGCCGCCACCAAGGTCACGGACGAACCGTCATCGACAAGCGCTCCCGATTCCACGGAAGCGCCCGATGTGGCCGAAACACTCCCCTGCCCGGTCTTGGAAGCCAGCACGCGGTACCGCGTGGCAACCTGGGCAATGATGGAGTCGCCCGCCGGAGGGTCGACGATAGTGTGCGTGCGGGCTCCACCGTCCGACCACGACTGGAATGTGAACTCGCGCCGCCCATCTCCGGTGACCTGCACGTCGGCCATGCTGAGCCCGTAGTTGCGACCCGGTTCCATCACGTTCGCGACCCGGTTGTACAGACCACCATCGACGGTGACGACCGCGAGCGAATCGGACGCTCGCACGACGGCGGGATTGCCGAACGAAACGACTATTCTCATTTCGCCGTTCGGCACCGTCTGTTCGATCGAGTCGATCTGAAATCCTGCGAACGATCCGTCGCTGTTCTTCACAGCCGCCGGCGAGGAGGAAAAAGCGAGCTTCGTGTTCCCCGTTGACCCTGGATAGGCGTCTCCAGCATCACCGCGGTTCCCCGTTGTCCCTAGCGAGCCATCCCCGTCGGCCTCGATGAGCGCCACGCCATGCACGGCACCCGTGTTCACGGTATTGCCCGGCGACCCTTGGTCGACCTGCACCGAGTCGATGTGCCAAACCAAGAGCCCTCCGTTCTTCGGTCCGCGCGACCCTCCGGTGAGCAGGTTGGCGGTGTCGGCAAGAACGGCCTGTTTGTTCTCGAGCAGGAAATACTCGCCACCCGGATTGCCGCCCAGCGGGCGGATCGTGAAGACGGTATCTCCACTCACCACCGGGCCCAAGGTGTACGCACCCGAGGTCGTGATGTCGCGGATCGTCACCCAACCCATCTGCTCCTTCGACCACGCCGAGTAGTGTGCCGGACTCGCGAGACTGGTGTACATCCCGGAACCCATCAGGCCCCATTCGCCGATCCCCGCCGACGCGCCAAAGGTGTCATACAGATCCGGCAAGCCGATACCGTGACCCAGTTCGTGAGACGAAACCCCGATGGCCATGATGTCGCCGGGGTTGCCACAGTCGATGCCTCCAACGCCGGAAACCACGAGATAGGAATTGACCGTGACGAATCCACCGCCCGCCGAGGCGTCGTTGGTCGTGTACACGCCACCGAGATCACCGAGATTGAACTTGTGGGCCCACATGCCGGGGCCGCCGCATTCACCACCCAGCACCGGTTGAACAAACTGCACGACGTCAACGACTCCATCGTCGTCGATGGTGTTGGGAATATCATCGCTTCCATCGCTGTCGTACTGCGAGAAATCGATCACGCCGTCCAGGGCCGCTAGCGCCTCACGGAACCCGTTCGCAAAACGGGTGCGGCCTGTCCCGCAATCGAGAGGATTGAGTGCACCGCACGCGTCGAGGTAGAACGACGAATTGTCCGTCAGCGACACCCAACCGTATGCCTGGCCGGTCACCGAAAAGAGACCGTTGGAAATTTCGTCATACAGCGTCCTGACCGTGTACGGCCGGCCGGCTAGCGGTGTAACGGTGTAAAAAACAGAGTCGTAGTCGATGGCGCTCGGAAGTGTGGGCGTCGGCGTGTCGGAGAACGCCAGGAGGACGGTCGGAACGCGCAACGTTCCGGTGAGCGCCGCAGCGGACGCCGCCGCACCCTGCGCCGGCGCGTTCAACGCATCGAAGAGTGCTTGGCCTCTGAGTTGATTCCGGGTTCGAGCGACCCGCGCCGCTTTACGACGCCAAACCCCGTCGCTGGCGAAGTCCAGCCGGACGCCGTCGGCCGTGACCAGGCGCTCCATCCCTACGACCTGGCCGGCCGCAGGTGTGACGCCAGCCAAAACCGCGGTGGCGGCCAGTACCGCTCCGAATGTCACTCTGTGCGATCGGTTCTCTATGGCCTGCATACCTCAATCATGCTGTTGGTCCGAGACAGTATGTACAGCCTAGAAGGATAAAGCGGTTCGGACTGTGTTCTCAGACACATTCGGGGGGGAGCCGCCCAAGTTGTAGGCCGTGAATCCTGGGCCGGCTGCGTGTGGCGCAGACTTTTAGAAGCGGAGGGAGTGCACCAACAATGCGCTGCCCACACCGACCGCCGCTCCTGCGGCTACGTCTGAAGGAAAATGCTGTCCGGATGCGACGCGAAGTGTAGCGACAACGGTCGCGAGGGCAACGGCAGCAACCTTGGCGACACCGGTGGGAGCGGCGCCGCTGAGCACGTAACTGGTCGCGAGTGCAAACGCGATCGCCGTGTGCCCCGAGGGAAACGAAGGACGGGTTTCGGCCGGGTCGATGTCGCCGGCCGCACTGGTATAGAAAACCGGCCGATCTCGACCAACGATTTCCTGGATCGCCACCGAAAGCCCGGTGGCCAGAGCCGCCGATTGGGCGGACGCGACGGCGTGCCGCCCGCCTGAGGGGCCGCGACTCGCCAGGGACCACCACGTGCCGGCGGCGAGTGCCGCAACCAAGACACCGCTGACGTCGCTCAGCGCCGCGCGCGGCTCGGTAATGGCCCACCGGTCAAAAAAAGGGACATCGGCGGTGTCGCAGGGCCCGCAGTTCACGCCGCGTCCATCGATGCCGAGGATCCCGGGAGCCAGGTAGAGTCCCGCGGCCGCCCCGAAGAAAACGGCGTCGGCGGCGGTAAATACCGGGTCGGTCTGCGCTTGTGTTTGGGCCGGCTTAGGAAGGCCTAAGCTGGTCAATAGCACAAAGATGGCCCATCTTGGGATGGGCTTGTGCCAGTGCACGACGACAGGTACTATCGTATGGCCTTGACACAAGCCTTTAAGGGTCGGCAAGGGTTGGAACGCGACTTTTTACAGAGCTGAGGTTCAGTGGACATCCAGACGCTACAGCACGTCCACCTATTCGACAAGTGTAAGAACTTCACGAAGGCGCGCGAGATTCAGGAAGCGGGCCTTTATCCGTATTTCAAACCCATTTCGGAATCCGAAGACACCGTGGTCACGATCGAAGGTAAGCCACGGATCATGATGGGTTCGAACAACTACCTGGGACTGACCCACCATCCAAAAGTCCTCGAAGCCTCACGTAACGCTCTCGAGCGTTACGGGTCGGGTTGCACGGGTAGTCGTTTTCTCAACGGCACACTCGATCTGCACGAACAACTCGAGGCAAGACTGGCAGACTTCTTCGGCAAGGACGGGGCGTTGGTCCTGTCGACGGGGTACCAGGCCAACCTCGGATTGATTTCCTGCCTCGTGGGTCGTGGTGATGTTGTGTTGATCGACAAACTCGATCACGCGTCCATCGTGGACGGCGCAAAGATGTCGTACGGGCAAACGGAACGGTTTGCGCACGGCGACCTCGCGAAGTTGGAGCGCCTGTTGGAAAAACACACCGACCGAGGCCTGTTGGTTCTGGTTGACGGTGTGTTTTCCATGGAGGGTGACATCGCGGACCTTCCGGCGTTGTACGCACTCACACAACGCTATGGCGCGGCACTCGCCGTCGACGACGCGCACGCCGTCGGCGTGTTGGGTCCCAAGGGTGATGGGACCGCGGCGCACTTCGACATGGTCGACGAGATCGACATCATCGTGGGCACGTTCTCGAAGTCGTTGGCGTCGATCGGCGGATTCATCGCCGGATCGAACGAGGTGATTCACTACCTGAAGCACCACGCGCGGCCGCTGATCTTCTCGGCAGCCCTCCCACCGGCGAACACCGCCGGTGTGATCGCAGCTCATGAGGTGATGATCCGAGAACCCGAGCGCCGCGACATGCTGTGGGCCAACACCTTGCGGCTCCAGGAGGGCATGAAAAACCTCGGCTTCGAGATCGGGCCGTCCGAAACACCGATTATCCCGGTACTCATCGGCACGATGGAGAACACCTTCAGATTCTGGCGCAAGCTGTTTGAGGCGGGCGTGTTCACCAATCCGGTCGTACCGCCAGCGGTTGCTCCGTCGGAGTGCCGGTTGCGCACGAGCATAATGGCGACGCACACGCACGACCAGATCGATTACGCACTGGAGACTTTCGGAAAGCTAGGCAAAGAGGCGGGTATTATTTGACCGACACCGTCGTCGTGCGGAGCGTTCGCACGGCTGCCGACCTCAAAAAATTCATTTCGTTTCCATACCGACTGCATCGAGGGGACCCGCACTGGGTCCCCGCTTTGCGTATGGACGTCCGCAAGCTCCTCTCCCGCGAAAAGAATCCGTTCTTCGAGCACGCCGAAGCCGAGTACTTCCTCGCACAACGTGGGAGGGAGGTCGTCGGGCGAATCGCGGCGATCCACAACCGCGCCCACAACGAGTTCCACGAGGACACGGTGGGTTTTTACGGTTTCTTCGACTCGATCGAGGATCAATCGGTGGCGGACGCGCTCTTCAAGGCGGCGTCTACCTGGCTAAAACCCCGTGGGCTGACGGTGATGCGCGGTCCGGCATCGTTTTCGACGAACGACGAGTGTGGCGTGCTCGTTGACGGGTTTGACACCCCCCCGGCCATTCTCACCGCGTACACGCCGCCGTATTATGTGCAACTCACCGAGGGCGCCGGGTTCACCAAGGCCCGAGATCTGTGGATGTACCAGTCGGTGGACGACCAGTTGCCGGAGCGACTCACCCGCGGGGCCAAGCTGATCGCCGAGCGCAAGAAGATCGAGCTGCGTGCCCTCGATATGAAACGGTTCGACGAGGAGGTAGAGCTGATCAAGCAGCTCTACAACCAGGCCTGGGAGCGTAACTGGGGATTCGTGCCGATGACCGAGGCCGAGATAGACCACCTCGCAAAAGATCTTAGACCCGTTATCGTGCCCGATTTGGTCGTGTTTGCGGAGCAAAAAGGAAAGCTGATCGGGTTCGCCGTCGCGCTACCCGATCTCAACGTGGCGTTGAAAACCAACCCGTCAGGTCGACTTTTCCCGGGCCTCATCAAGATTCTTTGGAAGGCGCGCAAGATCAATCGCGTTCGGGTTCTCTTGCTCGGAGTGCTCGAGGAGTACCGCCGGGCCGGAGTGGACGCACTCATGTATCACTGGATCTGGGAAAAGGGGTACGCCAAGGGTTATCGTTGGGCCGAAGCCGGGTGGATCCTGGAAGATAACGCCGCTATGAAAAACGGTCTCCTCCGTATGGGATTCGCGCACTACAAGACGTTACGACTCTACGACCGCCCGTTGTGAAGATCTTCGTGACGGGTGGGACCGGATTCGTCGGCTCGCACCTCGTCGACGCGCTTCGGGCTGCGGGTCACGACGTATGCCTACTCGTCAGAGACGTCACGAAGGCCGAACGCCTCTTCACCCACGTGGATCCGCCGTCCGCAGCGGCAGCGGACCTCCCCCTACGCTTGGTCAAGGGAGATTTGGACGACCTCGAGGCGATCCGCTCCGGGTGCAAGGGGGTGGACGTCGTGTATCACGTGGCTGGACTCACCGCGGCGCGCAACAAGGAGGAGTTTCTTGCGATCAACGGCCACGCCACACGCACGCTGATCCAGGTCGCGGCCCAAGCCGCTCCCGGCCTACAGCGGTTCGTGTTCGTGAGTAGTCTGGCCGCGGCCGGACCCACGCGGCGAGGCGTTCCCCTCACCGAACAGTCCACCGCACAACCCGTGAGTGACTACGGGTGGAGCAAACTCGCCGGGGAGGAGGCCGTAAAGTCGAGCGGCCTTCCGTGGACTGTCGTACGGCCGCCCACCGTATACGGACCCCGAGACCGCGAGGTGTTCAAGGTCTTCAAGCTGGCACGCCGGGGGTTCGTGTTGTTCTTCGGCGACGGGAGCCAAGAGCTGTCCTTCATATACGCGCCCGATTTGGCGGAGTGGTTGGTCCGCTTGGCGTCTGCGGACACTGAGCGGAGTGTGTACTTCGCCAGCCACGATGAGATTCGCACGTCCAAAGAATTTGCCTTCGCGGTCCACCAGGCGATTCGCCCTGACGCATCCAAGAAGCCGCTGGCGATCGGCGTTCCTCCTGCTGTGGCGCGTGGCGTGCTGTGGATGATTGGAGCCGGGGCCACCGCTCTGCGTAAGCGCACGTTACTCACCGCCAACAAGGCAAACGAATTTCTGGCAGACGCATGGACGTGTCGCTCGGAGGCTTTGAAACGCGTTACTCGATGGCAGCCGCCGACGGACCTGGCAACCGGGCTTCAGCTCACCGCCGCCTGGTACCGAGAGCGTGGATGGCTCTGAATCGGGTTGACCGGCTGCTGGCCGGGTATCTCGGATTCGTCACCCTTATCATCGTCGTACGCGGTCCGTTCTCCTCGAGGGCAAACGCGTGGATGTTTGGCATGCACCTGTTGTTCGGTGCGATGTTATACCTGTACACTCGGCTTGGCCCCACAGACCGCCTCGGACGTGCCATGCACGTACTGTATCCGATTGCGATGCTCCTACCGTTTTACACACAGATCGGATTTCTCAACGCTGCACTTGACCCCGACACAGTGTTCGCGCACGACGCCGTTATCCAAGGGTGGGAGGACGCTATTTTCGGATCACAGATCTCGTACACGTGGATTCGCAACAAGCCGTCGGTCTTCTGGTCCGGCCTGCTACATCTCGGGTACACCTCATATTACCCCATCGCCGCCCTGGGACCGATTCTTCTGGTGCTACGAGGACGTGAGAGCGACGCAACCGCCGTCGTGCTTGCGACAATGGTCGCCTTCGTCGTGTGCTACGTCGTCTTCGTGCTGTATCCGGTCGCCGGTCCGAACTATGCGTTCGAACCACCCACAGGCCCGGTGCGCGAGGTCTGGAGTGCTCGACTCGTCTACGGCATGCTGGCAGGAGGATCGGCGTTTGGGACCGCCTTCCCTTCATCACACGTGGCCGCTAGCACCGCAGCCACCCTCATGCTCTGGCGCGTTTGGCGTCCGCTCGCCGCGCTCTTCGCCCTTCCCCTGGTCCTACTAATCATCGGCACCGTGTACTGTCAGATGCATTACGGCATCGATGCCAGCACCGGACTCATCGTTGGTATCCTCGCGACGTACGTCGCGGCGAAATGGCATAAAGAGCCACAGAGGGCACAGAGCCTTCCCCCCACTTTTCTGTTTTTTCTGTTGTTTGAATTCGATGAAAGGGGTGGGTGGGGAGTGCACCAACGCAAAGCCCTCTGTGTCCTCTGTGGCCTCTGTGGCCAGAAAAAAGCCGCCCACGCACAGCGCAGGCGGCTTTACCAACCAGGGACGAGCTCAGTTATTCGATCGTAAGCGCGGCCAACATCCCCAGCATCTCGTGCGGGGTGCACACGTAGGGGTACTCACCCGCCGGCGCGCCCGTGAAATCGATCTCATATACCTCGTTCGGGGCCATCAAAAACGGACCGAACATTTCACCCATGCGATTCGCCATCGCGGCGTTGAGC
>JAPULP010000198.1 GCA_027294815.1 Gemmatimonadota bacterium
AAGTGTACTTCGGCTTCGACGCTGAGAATCAGAACGGCGTCACCCGCCATCACCAACTCCAGCGCACGACCAAAGTCGCCCCGAACATCGATCGCCGTGTGCGGGCATGCCGGGACACAAGCACCGCAGCGAATGCACGCCTCGTCGACGATTGCGACATCCGTCCCCACGACCCCAACCGCCTCCACCGGACACACCCGGACGCAGGCGAGACAGGCGACACACTTGTCCGAATTGATTTCAAACTGCACGCGGTCGTTTGTCTGGCTGAGCGGCGATCACTGCTGCAAGGGCTGAATTATCATGCGGTGACCCTGGCCGGGTGTCAATGGGCAAAAAGTTTTCAACTCGATGATTCACCGTGACTTACGGGCCCTGAGGAGTTGGTTGATCGCCTGCCACGGGAATCGGGGGTCGGGAGTCGGGTCTCAACAGCCCTGCATTGAAAACGCCCGCGAGCGACCAGCTGCGGGCGTTTTTTTGTGAGACGTCGAAAAGTCGTACGACTCCCGACTCCCGAGGCTCTACCCCAACTCATACTCCTTGATCTTCCGATACAACGTACGCTCACCGATTCCCAACGCCACGGCGGCTTTGCGGCGATTGCCGCTGTTTTCCTGAAGCGCGCCTTCGATCGCCGCCTTCTCTGCATCTGCCATGGTCATGCCGGACTTGTAGAGCACCGTCTCGATCACGTCGGCGTCTTCCACGTCGGAGTAGTCCGACAGGTCGATGGCGGTCACGGGTTCTGCGGTGTGAAACGTGGCGCCGGATCCGACTTCGATGGCCTCGCCGTTGCGCGTCGGTTGCGCGTCCATCCGCCGGCTGAGTTCCTCCATCTTCAACTTCAAGTCCACCAGACTCCGGAAGATGAATTCCAACTCGTTGCCGGCCGGTTTGGCCGCGACGCCCGGCATCCGCATCGGCAGCAGCCGGGTGCCTTCCTCACGAATGTCGGCGGGGATGTCGCTGGCCCGAATCTCCTGCCCGGGCGCGAGCACCACCATCGATTCGATCAGGTTGCGCAACTGGCGAACGTTGCCCGGCCAGTGTGCGCTCACGAGCAGCTGCATCGCGTCTGGCGTGATGCCGCGGAACGGTTTGTTGTGCTCCTCGCTGAACTCCTTGACGAATCGCCGCACGAGAATCGGGATATCGTCGCGCCGTTCGCGCAACGGCAGCAGATAGATCGACAATACGTTGAGCCGGAAGAATAGATCTTCGCGAAACTCTCCCAGGGCGACCTTGTCTTTGAGCCTGCTGTTGGTGGCGGCCACGACTCGAACGTCGACATGTATCGCTTCGGTGCCGCCGACGCGGAAGAACGTACGGTTTTCCAAAACGCGCAGCAGCTTGACCTGAGTTGTCGGCGCCATCTCGCCCACCTCGTCGAGGAAGAGCGTGCCGCCGTCGGCCAACTCGAACCGCCCGAGTCGCCGCTCGGTGGCCCCGGTGAACGATCCCTTCTCATGCCCGAACAACTCCGACTCGAGCAGCGTCTCGGCCAGTGCCGAACCGTTCACCGCGATGAACGGGCCGTCTCGTCGTGCAGAGAGTTCGTGAAGGGCTAGCGCCGCCAACTCCTTGCCGGTACCCGACTCTCCCTCGATCAATACGGTGGACGACACCGGCGCCATCTGCTCGATCTTCACGAGCATCTCTTGCACGGCGCCGCTCTCTCCCAGGATCCCGGTGCGTTCCTGCAACCGTCGTCTTTCGATCAGACGGCGTGCCGTGGCGACGACCTGTTCGACCTCCACCGGTTTGACGAGCCAACCGGTGAGGCGTAACTGGTGCGCGATCTTGGGCGGATCGGGCTCCGTCGCCTCCAGCAAGCCGAGCGTGGAGATTGAGCTGTCGCGTGCCAGTCGAAGTAATTCTCGTGCGGGACGTTCGTGCAGCGCGCCGGTGAGAATGATGACGTCGGGATTCGCGCTCTTGACCGCACCGGGCACATCGTCCATGGCCGACACCAGCACCGTCTTCTCGCCATCGGCCTCCAGCTTCGCGTTCACGCGAACCGCGGCCTCGAGGTCGTCCATGGTGAGCAGAATCGTGTCGGCCATCAGTGGTCCGTCGGTTGGTTGGTGAGCAAATGCACGGCGTGTTCGACGAGTGGGCCGAGCACCGCGAGACCGTCTTTCACTCCCGACGGGCTTCCCGGGAGGTTGACGATGAGGGCCGCGCCGCGCGTGCCCGCCAGGCCGCGCGACAGGGCCGCGCGGGGGTTCTGGGAATACCCCGCCGCGCGGATCGCCTCGGCGATCCCCGGCGCCGCGCGCTCGAGCACGGCTTGCGTGGCTTCGGGTGTCACGTCGCGCGGGCCGAGTCCGGTGCCGCCCGTCGTGAGGATGACGTCGGCGGCCGCCTCATCGGCCCAGCGGCAGAGATGCAACACGATGCGGTCACTCTCGTCGGGGACGATCTCACGCGCGGATACTTCGAATCCTTGTTCGCCCGCCCACGCAACAATCAGGTCTCCGGACGTGTCCGTCCGCTCCCCAGCCGCGCCGAGGTCTGAAATGGTGAGCACCGCAATTCGTACCGTCATGACGTCCGCGCTCGCAGCGCGGTCAGCCCTTCTTGGCGCTGCCGTCCTTGTAGAACGGCATCTTCACCACCTCGGCTTTGACCTTCTTCCCACGGCAATCGATCTCGATCTCGACGCCCGGATCGACGGAGTGCGACGGCAGGTACGTCGTGCCGATGGCGTCGCCCACGCTGGGGCCGAAACCACCGCTGCGCACCGTATCCACCTTCGTACCTTTGAGGTACACGTCGTAACCGTGACGGGGAATGGAGCCTTTCTCGGTCGTTTTGAAACCGACGAGTTTGCGTTTCGGTCCCGCGCGTTTCACGGCCTCCAATGCCGCGCGACCCGTGAATGGCGCACCCTTGTCCAACTTCACGATCCATCCCAGTCCGGCTTCGTAGGGATTCACGGTGTCGTCGATGTCGTTGCCGTACAGCGCATACCCGGCCTCGAGCCGGAGCGAGTCTCGCGCTCCCAGGCCGATCGGCTCTCCACGACCGTGACCTATCAGCGTACTTCCCAGCACTTCTGCGTCTGCCGGGCGGAAGTACAACTCGAAACCGTCTTCACCGGTGTAGCCTGTACGGGATATGAAGCAGTCCACGCCACCGATCTTGCCGGTGTCGAAATGGTAATACTTGATCCGTGACAGGTTGGTCTTCGTGATCGACTGAAGCAGCTCTTCGGCTTTGGGACCCTGGACGGCGAGCAATCCCACGTCGTCACTGATGTTGCGGAGCCGAACGTTGATGCCGGACTTCTTGCCGACGATGACCTCCCAATCCTTCTCGATGTTGGACGCGTTGACCACCATCATGATCTTGTCGTCGAACCGGTACACCAAACAATCATCGACGAACGTGCCCTCTTCGGTGAGGATCGCCGAGTATTGCGCCTGCCCATCCCCCATCGCGCCCACATCGTTGCAGGTGACGCGCTGCGCAAACGCATTGCGGTCGGGACCGGTGATCTCGAACTCTCCCATGTGCGAGACATCGAACACGCCGACACCGGTGCGCACCGCCTCATGTTCCTTCATGATGCCGCTGGGATACTGCACCGGCATCTCGAAGCCAGCGAAATCGGTCATCTTTGCGTTCAACGACTTGTGGAGATTGTAGAACGGTGTTCGTTTCCCGCTCATCGTCTTTCCCTTTCACCCCAAGAGTTTCGCTATCAAAGCCTTCTGAACGTGCAGCCGGTTTTCGGCTTGATCGAATACGCGCGATTGTGGTCCCTCAAAGACTTCCTCTGTGATTTCT
>JAPULP010000199.1 GCA_027294815.1 Gemmatimonadota bacterium
GAACCTCCAGCTGCTCGAACGGCTGGCGCCGCGTTTGGTCCCGATGCTGGCGGACACGGGCCTCATTACCTGGCGGGCTTTGGAGGATGGGCGTCGTGTCCTCCTCGAGGGTGCGCAAGGTGCGCAGCTCGACGTGGATCACGGGACATATCCGTTCGTGACCTCGTCCAACACGACGGCGGGTGGCGCCGCGGTGGGCGCGGGCATAGGGCCGACCAGGATCGACGCCGTGCTGGGTGTCGTCAAAGCGTACACGACCCGTGTGGGGAACGGCCCCCTTCCCACGGAAGCCGAGGAAAACGAGGCCGCCTCGCTGAGAGAACTGGGTGGAGAGTTCGGGGCGACGACGGGCCGGCCGCGCCGATGTGGCTGGTTCGACGCGGTGGTGGTTCGCTATGCCGCGCGCGTAAACGGTCTGACGGACCTCGCCGTCACCAAACTAGATGTGCTCGACACGCTGGCCACGATCCCAGTTTGCGTGGGATACAAACTAGACGGGGACACGGTGGATGAAATTCCCTCCGATGCCCGAACCCTCGCGCGGCTCGAGCCCGTGTACGAACAGTTGACCGGTTGGCAGCGCCCGACATCGGACGTCCGGCACCTAAAGGATCTTGCACCCGAAGCGCGTACCTACCTCGACCGCATCCAGGAGTTGATCGGGGTGAGGATAAGCTATGTGAGTGTGGGAACGAGGAGAGACCAGATTATTGACGTGAGACGTGAGGAGTGAGGGGGATTGCAGATTGGGCGGACTTCCTCAATCTGTATTCTGCAATCTAGAATCTGCAATCTGAAATCGGCCGTCCCGGCAAAGAAGTGACGAACGGCAAGCGGAGGTGAAGGACGGCCGCGCCCTACCCGCCTATCCCTGTCACCTTGGATGCCACCGCGCGGATGCGTGAGCGTGCCGGCGGGTCTTGCCCGTACCGGTAGCTGTAATACGTGTACTGCGGATCCTTCTTGGCGCTGACGGCGTTGAGCACGGCGCCGGCGATACTCGCGCGTACCCGCCGCAGTTGCTCCATGGCGCGCTGCGCGGCCGTCTCTTCCGTGTCCCCACTCTTTACGACCAGAATGGTGGCGTCGGCATTGGTGGCCACCACTGCGGCATCGGTGACCGGAAGCGTCGGCGGCGTGTCCATCACGATATACTCGTAGTCGCGACGCAACTCGGCGATCAACGTGTCCATCGTCGCAGAACCGAGCAGCTCCGACGGGTTCGGCGGTGTGGCCCCACTCGGTAACACGTCCAGCGACGGCGTCACCTCGGGGCGAATGCCTTCGGAGGCACTCACGCCGCCGATCAACACGTCGGTGAGGCCCGGCTCTTGGGTCAGGCCGAAGGCGCGATGAATCGTCGAGCGTCTGAGGTCGCCATCCACCAGCAGGGTGCGCCGGCCACTCTGTGCGAGCGTCAATGCGAGATTGATCGCCGTGGTCGACTTCCCTTCGCGCGGTCCGGGACTGGTCACGGCGATGTACTGCAGCGGCCTCTCCGCGCCCACGAACGTCACGTTGGTGCGGAGCGCGCGATACGATTCCACCGCTGGGGCGTCGGGGTCGAGGTGATTGATGGTGACGATCGCCCCGCGGCGCCCCTCGCCGCTCCGGGTGAGTTGGGGATCGTACGGGATCGCCCCCAGCAACGGGACGCCCAACACCCGCTCGATGTCCGCGGAACTCTTGACCGTCTGGTCGAGATATTCGAGGAAGAACGCGCCGGCGAGGCCCAAGAGTAACCCCACGAGCAGGCCGAGGATGACCCGTTGGCGGAGTGTCGTGCCGATGCGGAAAGCTGGTGACGCGCTGTCGAGGATCTCGATGTAGGGAGCGATGGTCGCTTCCTGCATGCGCGCCTGCTGTAACTGTCCCAGTAGGTAGCGACGCGTTTCCTCGAGAATGGTCGACTCCAGGCTCAGCTGCCCGATGCGGGTCTCCATGCCGGGAAACACCGACAGCTCGTCGCGTTGGCCGGCGATTTCCACGTCGAGTGCATTCAGTCGCGCTTGAAGGCTGAGGAGGGTGGCGTCGACGGCACTCCGCAACGCCATATGTCCTTGGCGAATCTGTTCGTCGAGGCCGCTGACCTGGGGATTCCCAGGTTGCAACCCCAACACGCCGGCGGTGAGCGTCCGCCGCTCTTCGTACAGTTGCAGCAAGCCCCTGATCTGAAAGTTCATCGCGGCGTTCGCGGCCACGCCCTCGGTCGCCGCCAAGCGGTTCAACGTCTCGACGCCGATCGTGTCGGAGGCCGACATGGCGTCCCGGAGGGTGGAGATCCGCACCAACTCCAATTGCCGCTCTTGCTCCAACCGTTGAATCGTTCGAACGATCGCGGCCGCCTGCACGGACAAATCGGTGATTTGCCGACCCTCCCTGAACTGCTGGATGTCGCGCCGGCTCCGCTGCAACGCCGAGTCGGATTGTTCGAGCTGGGCCTCGATGTATCGCAGTCTCGCGCCTGCGGTCGCCAGCGCACGTTGGACGCCCATGTTGCGCAGTTGCAGGGCCGCATCGTTCAAGATGAGGGGAGCGAGGGTCGGATCGGTGCCG
>JAPULP010000002.1 GCA_027294815.1 Gemmatimonadota bacterium
TGCAGGAGGCTGACAAAGTCGTCATGCAAATCCAGGATGAGCTCCAGATGCTGGAGCCGGAGAATGCCAGTTTGGACGAATCTGTCAAGAAACTCGAAGACGAGTACACTCGGCATCAGGCGAAGCTGGAAGAAGCCAACAGCAAGCGCGACGAGTTGGAGAGCCATCTCGAAACGTATCGTGTGATGCAGGAACGTCGTCGGCAGAAGTTGGAGTGGGTGCGGGGGGCCAAGGAAGCATCGGCCTTGATGGCGGAGATCGATCTGGCCCGAAGCGTGTTGGCCAAAGAGGAAGCGGAGTGGATTCGTTCAGCCGATGAAGTCCAAGAGATCGAATCGGTGGCCGAGGAAGCCACACAGCGCGTCGCGAGCGAGCAGGAGGCGCAGGCGCCACGACGCGAAGAGATCGCGAAGACCCAAGCCGAGTGCGAGGCCCGCCTCGAAGAGGCCCGCGTCAAACGGCAGGAGGCCGCAGACGAAATCAAGAAAACGAAGCGAGCACTGTTGGTGTTGTACGATCGAATCCTGAGGGGCAGGGCACCCCTGGCCATGTACGAACTCCACGAGAACGCGTGCGGGCACTGTTACACATCCGTGCCGATGCATCTGCGGCAGCAGATACGACGCGGTAGCACCTTGGCGACGTGCGAGGCATGCGGAGTGTTGATGTTCCTTCCCCAATGACCGCGATCGACACCCGTTGGAAGTTCGCTGAACAGCCCGATTCGGTTCTTCGTGGTAGCTTGGCGGATGCTCTACACATTCCGGAAGCACTCGCCGCCCTCCTGATTCAACGAGGCTTCCGATCGGTTGAAGACGCCAAAGGGTTTCTTCGGCCTAACCTCGAATCGTTGAGCGACCCGTACCAATTCAAGGATCTTCCCGAAGCAACGTCGTTGATCGCACAGGCAGTTCGCGCGGGGAAAACCATCGTCGTCCACGGCGACTACGACGTCGATGGGCAATCGGCCACCGCACTACTCACTCGCGTTCTCAGCGAAGCCGGTGCCGATGTAAAACCCTTCGTCCCTCACCGAGTGCGAGACGGTTACGACCTCGGCCCGGCCGGGGTTGCGTTTGCCGCGGAGCAGGGAGCGTCGCTCATCATTACGTGTGACTGCGGGACTACCGCTCACCAAGCCGTGGCCGACGCAAAGGCTCACGGCATGAACGTCGTTGTTACCGATCACCACCTGCCTGGTGAACTTCCACCCGCCGATGCCGTGATCAATCCCAACCGGCCGGACTGCCCGTCGCACTCGAAGCAGCTGTGCGGTGCAGGGGTCGCGTTCAAATTGGCACAGGGGCTCATCCAAGAGCTGGGGCTACCCGACAACATGCCCCTGCATCTCTTGGATCTCGTTGCCCTGGGGACCGTAGCGGACCTCGTCCCATTAACCGGTGAAAACCGCACCTTGGTGAAGTTCGGACTCAAGATGCTGGCGCACTCGCGGTGGCCGGGCGTCCGCGCGCTCGTGTCCACCGCGGGGCTTGCCGGACGACCCATTCGGGCCGGACACGTCGGATTTATTCTGGCGCCCAGACTGAATGCCGTGGGGCGGATCGGCGATGCCAAGGACGGACTTCGGCTGCTTCTCACCGACGACGAATCCTCGGCACGAGACCAAGCCCGCGCGCTAGAGGCGCTGAACGCACGGCGCCAAGCTATGGATCAGGAGATCCTTCGGGAGGCAGTCGAAGAAATCGACGAGACCATCGACCTCGATGAAAACTTTGCGCTCGTCCTGGCGAACGAGTCGTGGCATCCCGGGGTCATCGGTATCGTGGCTTCGCGTATCGTGGAGCGATACGCCCGCCCGACTTTTCTGCTGGCGTTGGATGGGGATGAAGGGAAGGGATCCGGTCGGAGCATTTCGGGATTCGATTTACACAGCGCCCTCACCGAATGCTCCGAGTATTTGGTAAAATTTGGCGGTCACCCGATGGCCGCGGGCTTGACGATCAAGCGTGAAGCGATTGAACCGTTCCGCGAAGCCTTTAATAGCGTCGCGCGCGACAAGCTGTCCAAGGACGATCTCGTGCGCGTCCAGCGCGTCGATGTCGAAACTCGGGTGGGGCGTCTCGACGCCGACTTGGAGCGCCTGTTACGACACTTGGAGCCCTGTGGACTCGGAAACCCCGCACCGGTGTTTGCCGTGACAAATGCCAGGGCGGAGCGAACAAGGGAAGTGGGCGAGAATCACCTCAAGTTCACTATCCAGGATGACACCGGTCGTCTCGATGCCATTGGATTCGGGTTGGCGGATCGTGTACAATCGGGTTGGTTGGGCGGACCGCTTGATGTAGCATTACGACTCGAAGAAAACGAATTTCGCGGGAACGTGACGCTTCAGGCTCGTGTGTTGGCACTCCGTCCAGCGAGCTAATGCGGATCATCGCTGGAGAGTTTCGGGGGCGCACACTCCGTCCTCCCAGCGATCGTCGTACCAGACCGACCGCGGATCGCGTGCGCGAGGCATGGTTCAACATCTTGGGTGACCGTCTGTCAGGGGCGACAGTGGTGGATCTCTTTGCGGGTTCGGGGGCGTTGGGCCTGGAGGCGCTTTCACGTGGGGCGTGCTACGTGGATTTTGTCGAGTTTGGTAAGTCGGCCGTCGCCGCACTCCGCGCCAACGTGACCACTCTCGATGCGGACGAGAGAGTAAGAGTTCACCGCGTCGATGCATTGCGCTTTGTCGATCGGCTGGACGAGGGGGCCTTCGACATCGCCTTCGCAGATCCGCCGTACGGCGAAGACCACGGGAGAGAACTCATTCGCATTTTTCAATCGCGACCATTTGCGGCGGTGCTTGGCGTTGAGCACCGATCCACGGACGACATCGGCGGCGACGATACGCGCCGTTACGGTGACAACTCTATCAGTTTCTGTTACCGACCGTGAGCAAGATCGCGATCTATCCCGGCACCTTTGACCCGCCGACGAAAGGCCACGAAGACTTGATTCGGAGAAGTCTCCATTTCGTCGACCGGCTGATCGTCGGGATTGCCCAGAGCTCTACGAAGTCGACGTTGTTCCCAGTAGCCCAACGAGTGTCCCTCCTCTCGGAAATCGTTTCGGACGAGGAGCGGGTCACCGTGCAGACCTTCGACGGGCTGCTCGCAGATTTTGCCGAGAGCGTGGGCGCGCGTCTCGTCGTGCGGGGCCTGCGCGCGGTGAGCGACTTCGAATACGAATTTCAGATGGCTCTGATGAATCGCAAGCTCCACAACGGTCTCGAAACCGTGTTCTTGGTTCCAGCACTGCATCTTACGTTCCTCAGTTCCAGCCTGGTCCGCGAAGTTGCCAGATTGAAGGGCGATGTGTCAGACCTAGTACATCCCATCGTGCAACAGGCGCTGGAGCAAAAGCTCGGATAGATGTCTTTCCGGCGGGAGTTGCATAGCCGGGCCCGCCAGATGCGGCGAACCGTCGTTCTTGCGGAGGGGTGGGACGAGCGTGTTCAACGTGCTGCCCGCCTGATCGAAGACGCCGCCATTGCCAACACCATCGTACTTCGTCAGGACGACCTCCCTCGCCTCGACGATGTGGCGGATCTTCTCAGAACACGCCGGCCCGAACAAGCACCCGACGATGCGCGTGCCGCCGAGTTGGCGTCGAATCCAATCGTTCACGCCGTCGGACTCGTTGCCTTGGGCGACGCCGACGCCGCTGTCGGTGGGGTGACTTGTCCCACGGCAGATGTCGTGCGGGCGGCCCTTTGGTTGGTGGGGGCGGCCGAAGGCGTAGATACGGTGAGTAGTGCGTTCTATATGTTCTTGCCCGACCCCACGGCCCTGCCCGATGCAGAGGGGCACAGGGGCACAGGGGCAGGGGAGGCGGGGGGGACAGCTAGAGGCATCAGGAGGCATCAGGAGGCGTCAGGAGCCGTTCCGCCCGTCCGCCCGTCCGCCCGTCTGCCCGCCGTGGAAGGGTGGGGAAAGGCAGGGGTTTTGACCTTTACGGACGCCGGGGTCGTCCCGGACCCGACGGCTGCCCAGCTCGCCGAGATCGCGTTGTCCGCCGCTCGTGACCGACGCCGCATCGTTGGGGACGAACCCGTGGTAGCGTTCCTATCGTACTCCACGAAGGGAAGCGCCGCTGGACCGAGGGTGGCGAAAGTCCGACAAGCAGTCGAACGATTCACCCGGTTGGCGCCCGAAATCGTGTGTGATGGCGAACTGCAGGGAGATGCCGCTTTGATACCTGATGTCGCGCGCCAGAAGGCTGTGGATTCGCCGGTTGCCGGTCGGGCGAACGTTTTGGTATTTCCCGACCTTGACAGCGGGAACATTGCATACAAACTGGTACAGCGCCTTGCCGGAGCCGTTGCCATCGGGCCCATCATTCAAGGCCTGGCGAAACCGGTGGCGGACCTCTCCCGCGGAGCGTCCGCGGAAGACATCGTCGATGTCGTCGCGGTCACCACGCTGCAAGCGGATCAATTATCGTTCATTCAGCAGGAGGACACATGACGTTCACTGTGAGTAACGCCCCCAATGGCGTGGTAATCGTGTCAGTGGACGGTCAGTTGATTGTTGCGAACCGGAATGAGCTGAAGGACAAGGTCCTCGATGCCTTAGAGTCGAACGAGTCGAAGTTTGTGCTCGACTTTTCGTCTACGGGCTACATCGATTCGTCCGGACTCGGCGTGCTCGTCTCGGTGTCGAAAAAGATCCGTGAGGCGGGTGGGGATCTGCGCCTTGCCGGTCTGAACGAGGATCTTCGCATGCTATTCGAACTCACCAAGCTCGATACGTTGTTCAAGATCTGCGATGCGACCGACGAGGCCCTCGATAGTTTCTGATATGACGATGGTCCCGCTCCGCCTGTGTGTGAGGCGTTCGGATCCGTCGCATCCGTTGGGAACCGATGACGCGATCTTGATGACTGTCACGGTTCCGAGTGAACTGGATGTTGTCGAGCACACCGTTGATATCGTGTCGCGGCATTGCCTGGCCTGCGGGCTCTCCCTCAAGGCGGTGCGTTTCAATCTTCGCGTCGCCCTGTCCGAAGCCTTGGCCAACGCGATCGTCTATGGCAACAGACTCGATCCGGCCAAGAGCGTCCACGTGGCACTTCGAGAGCTCGACCGTGGGGTAGAGGTGTACGTACAAGACCAAGGCCAGGGCTTCGATCCGAATTGCATTCCCGATCCCACAGGGCCGGATTGCATCGAACGGCCTGCCGGCCGCGGGCTCTTCCTCATCAAAGAGCTCGTCGATGATCTAGCCTTCAATGAAGAAGGAAACTCCATCTGCATGACGCTGCACCGCGCCTAAGCCGCCTCGACGCGGCGTTGCGCGCGCTTAGCTCAGTCATGGGGGCTGCCGTGCGCTTGTGGCGGGCCAGTGATGGTGAACTCCAACTGGTGGCGGGTGAACCCCCCCCCCTCTCGGGCGATGCACCCCAACCTCCCGTGCCCACCCAGGACACGACCGACGCTCGAGTGAGCCGGGTGCCAGGCGCTCAGGACTACTACTACCAGTTCGATGGAACCGGGGACGCCACGACCCTCGGCCCGCTGTTGGCGCACCTGCTCGACAGCGAGCGGGAAACGATGCTGGTCGCTGAAGAGCTGACGCACCGGGATGAAGAGATTCACCTCCTCTATACCATCAGTGAAGCACTCGGGCGAACGATCAATCTGCCAGAGGCAGCACAGTTCATCGTACGAGAGGTGAGCGCCGTGGTCGGTGCGAGACGTGCGTCGATCCTCGTGCACGACCCGTCGCGCGCCGAGTTGCGTGTCGTGGCCGGTTGGGGGATAGACGTGAGCGACTTTGCGTCCGTGCCGGTCGATGATCCGACATCGATCGCCGCGTCGGTGTTTAGGCGGTGCGAAGCCATCCTCGGCGACGCCTCGGGGATGAGCGGTGCAGCCGACGCGAAGGCGGCGGGCCGGGCTTACCGAGGCGACGCGTACTTGTCGGTCCCCATCGTCTACCCGGATTCGGACGGCACCCAACGACCGGTGGGCGTCATCAATCTCACCGACCGCATGGGTCGGGACGCGTTCGAGGACGCCCACGTGAAATTGGTCAACGCGGTGGCGCACCAAATCGGCGCAGCGGTGGAAAACGCACGACTCGTCGCGCTGGATCAACAGCAACAAAGGGTACGTCGCGAATTGGAGTTGGCTCATGATCTCCAGCTACGGTTGCTCCCCGCCCCTAGACTGCTCGAAGGCGATGTGGACGTCGGCGCGAAGTTCAGGCCCGCGGAGAGCGTAGGGGGAGACTTCTACCAGTTTGTGCGGCTTCCGGCATCGCAGGTTGGTGTCATGCTCGGCGACGTGTCATCCCACGGCTTCTCTGCTGCTTTGATCATGGCGTTGGTGTTGTCGGCCGCGGCCATTCATGCCGTAGCAGCGGAGTCGCCGGAGGTCGCGCTCGAGCGGTTGCTCGCCTCCGTGAAATCGGAGCTGGCGGAAGCAGAGATGCACGTCGCCCTTTTCTACGGTGTTGCGGATGCCGAGAATGGACGCTTGCGGTACGCGAATGCCGGGCATCCGCACGCTTTTCGAGTTCCGCAGAGCGGTCCCCCGGAACGACTGGACGCCACGGCGCCGCCGCTGGGATTGGGTGACGTCGACAACCTGGCCGGTGGTGAGGTCGCGTGGCAGCATGAAAGCGATCTCCTGCTCTTGTTTTCCGATGGCATCACCGAGGCGAGAAACGAGGCCGGTGAGCAATTCGGTGAAGCACGAGTCATCGACGTCGTCCGTGCAACCAGTGCGCAGCCCGCTCAACAAGTCGTTGCAGCGGTTTTTGCGGAGGTGGATTCTTTCAGCCCCACGCGCAGCGACGACCAAACCGTGGTGGTACTCAAAGCCTGAGTGGGACGTCGACTCGGTCAGCATTTCCTCTTTGATCCGGCCATCCTCGATCGGATCGTGCATGCGCTGGATCCGCAGCCCGACGATCGCGTCATCGAGATCGGGCCGGGGAAGGGAACGCTCACCGAACGCTTGGCACCTCTTGTCGGAAGCGTGGTGGCGATTGAGCGTGACGAAGCCCTAGCCGCCGCGCTCGACCGCAGTGGCATCGAGCATTGTCGCGTCGTGTCCGGAGATGCGCTCGAGATCGACTGGCCCGCCGCACTGGCACGGCGCGGGCAGCAGACATCGTACAAAGTTGCGGGCAACATCCCGTACGCCATCACCACTCCGCTGATCGACAAAGCGCTGAGCGACCCCCTGCCCACGGTAACCGTGTTCCTCGTCCAGAAAGAAGTCGGCGACCGGCTCGCAGCCGCCCCTGGTTCGAAAACCTACGGGGCGTTGTCAGTTGGAGTGCAGGCTGTGGCTGCCGTCGAGCGGCTGTTCACGGTTCGGGCCGGATCGTTTCGACCCCCGCCAAAGGTGGATTCGGTGGTGGTGCGACTCACCCCTCGCTCGGATCCACTCGTGACGTCGGCCGAACGCGCCCCCTTCCGCCGGTTTGTCACGGCCCTGTTTGGCGAGCGCCGTAAGCAACTCCTCAGGGCGCTCAGAATCGTGACCGGGATCGATGCGGACGGCCTCCAGGACACGCTCGGGCAGGTGGGACTGGATCCCCGCGATCGACCGGAAGTGCTGACGCCCGGTGAATTTGCGAGTTTGTTCAGAGCGGTCCGTTGACGAGGTGCAGTCGATGGGCTAAGTTGTGAAAAATTTCACAATCCATGCGCAAGATCGCCGATTCTACCGTCCGCCGCCTCTCCCTCTACTTGAGGTTTCTCGAAGATTTCGAGGAGCAGGGTGTCGATACGGTCAGCTCGGAGGCCCTGGCGACGCGCGGTGGGACGACGTCCGCTCAGGTGCGCAAGGATCTGTCTTTTTTCGGGTCGTTCGGCAAACGCGGACTTGGATACTCGGTGCCGGAGCTTGCCTCTCGTGTTCGAGAGATCCTAGGGCTGGGGCAAACGTATCGCGTGGCCGTGATCGGCGCGGGAAACATCGGGGCGGCGCTGGTGCATTTCCGCGGCTTCGAGAAGCATGGCTTCCACGTCATCTCGCTGTATGACAGTGATCCCAAGAAGATCGGGCGCCAGAGTAACGGACTCGTGATCCGGGATCAGCGGGATATGGAAGACGACATCGCCCAGGACCCTATCGATATTGCGATTCTCGTGACGCCCGCCTCGCAAGCTCAGAAGTTGGTCGACCGGTTGGTAAAAGCCGGTGTCAAAGCGTTTCTGAACTTTGCTGCGCTACAGTTGCGGGTCCCCGACGACGTGATCGTCAAGAACGTCAGTCTGGCATTGGAGCTGGAGGCCTTGAGTTACGCGTTGAGGAATCGGTAACCTCCCACTCCCCAACCCCACCCAAGGGAGCAGGGAGCAGGGAGCAGGCCACCCCACCCCCTTCCGCCGGGGGGGACTGGGCGGGGCCCGCTCCCTGCTCCCCGCTCCCTGCTCCCTTAGATTCCTAACATGCCCACCGTTCAGATCACTTCAGAAATCGGTTCCCTCCGCCACGTGTTGGTCCATGAGCCGGGGAAAGAAGTCCTCGCCGTTACTCCCGGTACCCGCAGGGACTTTCTCTACGAAGACATCATCGAGCTCGACACCGCTGGATCGGAGCACCGCACCATGGTGGCGGTTTTAGAGCGTTTTGCCGAAGTGCACCATACGCGTGCGTTGCTGCGTGAGATCGCGGAGCGCGATGACGTTCGAAAACTCCTGGCAGCACGAACGGCGTTCGCAGCTCCGTCCGGCAGTCTGGCCAAGCAATTGGTGGACCGTCCGGCAGATGGCCTGGTGGAGATGTTGGTCGAGGGTACCGAGGAGACCACCGGTCCCATTGCGCGAGCGCTGAACCAGGGCGGGTACTGTCTTCCTCCGTTACCCAATCTGTTTTTCATGCGTGACGTCGGCATCGTGATCGGTGACAACGTCGTCATCGGTTCGATGCGGCACAAAGCCAGATGGTCGGAAGAGTTGTTGGTCAAGGCGCTGTTCCTTCACCACCCGCTCCTGGAGAACCGCGGCATTCTCTACGACGGATCCGAAGAGCGGCGATTGGATTACACGATCGAGGGGGGTGACGTGCATCCCGTGCGGGAGGACTTGCTCATCCTCGGTTTGAGCGATCGTACCAGTGCGGTGGCTCTCGATCATCTTTGCGATTTGGTATTCGAGCATTGTGACGTGACGGACGTCGTGATCGTGGTGATGCCCCGAGAGCCAAGTGCCATCCATTTGGACATGATCTTTACGCAGGTCGATCGCGGTCTCTGTGTCGTCTCTCCGCCCCAGTTTATCGGTCCAGCCCGCCTCGCCATTTTGCACAAGAGAAAAGGGCAATCGAGTGTCCACGAGATGCCCAACTTCTTCGACGCATTGAAAGAGGTCGACTTTGCGCTCGAACCGATTCTCTGTGGCGGTGGCGAGCGGCAAATCCAGGAGCGTGAGCAATGGGCGTCGGGGTGCAATGTGTTGACGCTCCGCCCTGGAGTCGGTCTCGCGTATCGCCGTAACGAGGCCACGCTCGGCGAATTTGAGAAGGCAGGCTTCCGGGTTATTCAGGCGGAGCGATTCCTCCTCGGTGAGGAAGACATCGACGACGGTGAACGGGCGGTCATCACCGTGCGGGGGAGTGAACTCGTCCGCGGTGGAGGGGGCCCCCGATGCATGACACTGCCGCTCAGGCGAGCGTCTCTGTGACCAGCGGTGGGATTCAGGCTCAGCCGAGTGGAACGCTCGTGGATCGCGCCCTCGAGTTTCTCGGGGCCGGTCCCGCCGACAGCTCAACCTTGGCCCACAACGTGCTCGGCGTTCCTGCCGCACCGCCCGTGATCGCCGACCGCCTTGCCACGGCGCTGCTCGGATCCGACCCGCGAGTTCGGCGCCGGTTCGATTCCTGTTGGGAGCTGGTCGGAGCGGCTCGCGGTTCTCCACGAATCGTTGATTGCACGTTCGCCGTCGTTGACGTGGAGACAACCGGCTCTAGTCCCGGGCGCGGCGATCGGGTCATCGAAATCGCGGTTGCCGTGCTGGCGGGCGGGTCGGTGGATTTGGTGCTCGACACTCTCGTGAATCCCGAGCGACCCATCCCACGGGTCATCACCGGCGTTACGCGAATCAGCCAGGACGACGTAAGGGAGAAACCGGTGTTTGCGGAAATCGCCGATCGTGTGGTGGCTGCTTTGGCGGGTCGCGTATTTGTGGCGCACAACGTTCCGTTCGACTGGGCATTTGTGTCGGCCGAAACCCGTCGCGCGCTCCACCTTGTGTTGGAGGGGCCACGGCTTTGTACGGTGAGGCTGGCCAAGCGTCTCATTCCGGGTTTGCGGTCGCGTAGCCTCGACAGTGTGACCCGCTACTTCGGAATCGAGATCGAGAACCGCCACCGGGCGGCGGGTGACGCGATGGCAACCGCCGCGACTCTCGCCCGCCTGCTGGATCTGGCTGGCGAAAAAGGTCTCGACACGTTTCGAGAGCTCGAAGCGTTGACGCATCGTAGGAAGAAACGAAAGCGCAAGAAGCGACGCGCGTCTCCCACACCGATGGAAGAGGCATGAGTCTGGTTTCCACTTTTCGGGTGGGGCGGTTGACGTGTCACACCCTCGAGGGTGGACAACAGCGTCTCGATGGCGGGGCGATGTTCGGCGTGGTTCCCAAGCCCCTCTGGAGCCGGCAGATCGGTGCCGACGACCGTAACCGTGTGCCCCTTGCCCTCCGATGCTTGCTGGTCGAGCACGACGACGGACTCGTCTTGATCGATACGGGCATCGGCAACAAGGAATCTGACAAGGCGCGCGATATCTATGGTATCGAGAACACAGGTTTGGCCGGGGCCACCCAGCTAGACGATGCCCTCGCGGAACTCGGCTTCACGGCGACCGATGTGCGATTCGTGATCAATACTCATCTCCATTTCGATCACGCGGGTGGGAATACGATGATTCCTGAGGGTTCCGGTCTTGCCGACGGCGACGAGCAACTCGCTTTTCCCAACGCGACCTACATCGTCCAAAAGGGAGAACTCGAATTTGGCGGCCGGTCCAACGAGCGGCTGTCCCCGAGTTACTTGCCCAAAAACTTTGCGCCGGTCACCGCCGCCGGCCGGTGGCGATTGTTGAAGGGTGACGCCGAGATCCTGCCCGGCATTCGGGCGGTTCTCACGCCGGGGCACGTGCCGCACCACCAGTCCGTGATGATCTCCGACGGAGGGGAAACGGCGTGTTTCTTGGGTGATGTGGTCCCCACAACGGTCCACCTCCGGCTGCCTTGGATCATGGGGTTCGACCTCGAGCCCTTGGTCACGCTCGAGAGCAAGCGGCGGCTCTTGACGCAGGCCGAGGCTGATGGGTGGATTCTGGTGTTCGAGCACGATCCGGAGCGGGGTCTGGGGACGGTGGTCAAGGACGGTAAGTCCTTTGGATTTCAAGCACTTGAAAGTTGACACTCCCGCGCCGGTGGGATAGGTTCGTTCACACAATTTGCGAAGCAAGCGCCACGGCGCTTCACCCTTTTGGCCGCCCATAGGCGAGCAGTCAGGGTTCCAATGACGTAGCCGGGTCGTGGACCACGGCGTGGCAGCGGATTCTCTGAAATTGGGAATCCGTTTTTTTTGTAGCAGCGATACGCACCGAAACCGGAGGTAGCCTCACTGACCTATTCGAACAGGCCACAATCGCCGCGCGAGCCCCGCACGCGGGTAAACAGCCAGATCCGCACCAGCCCGGTGAGGGTGATCGGGGGCGCGGGTGAGCAGCTCGGCGTGATGCCCGTTGATGAAGCCTTGAAGGAAGCCGGCGAGCGCGGTTTGGATCTCGTGGAGGTGGCGCCGATGGCAAAGCCGCCCGTGGTCAAAATCATGGACTACGGGAAATACCGCTACGAGCAGGACAAAGCG
>JAPULP010000020.1 GCA_027294815.1 Gemmatimonadota bacterium
GGATCACTCTCGGTATTCAAGCGAGACCCCACATTCCGGCACGCCTAAACCGGGTGGCTCACCAGCATGTTCGAGGAGAACAAACGGGGTGAATCGGGTGGCATGGCTTCACAGAAGAAATGGCCTTGAGCCCGTTCGCAACCTAGCTCTCGGAGTTTTGCGACATGTTCGGTCGTCTCCACGCCCTCGGCGATGACCTGCATGCCCAGCTCGTGTGCCAGCGCCACAATCGACCGAACGATTTCCGCATTCCTCTGGTCGTTCAGCATCTGTCGGATGAAGGAACGATCGATCTTGAGCGTATCGATTGGGAAGCGATGGAGATAGCTCAACGAAGAGTAACCCGTACCGAAGTCGTCGATCTGTAACTGCACGCCCAGCGCACGCAGCTGTTCCAGCCTCTCGGCGGCGGACGCGGCGTTCTCCATGACAACGCTCTCGATGATTTCCAATCCGAGTTGGTTGGGGTCGAGTCCCGTGCGGTCGAGAATGGAGCGGATCTTGTCCACCAGGTCCGGATGTCTGAATTCGCGTCCCGACAGGTTCACGTGCATCGAGATCGGGCGGTCGGAGGGCAGGAACGGTGCCCATTCGGTCATCTGTCTGCACGCCTGTTCCAAGGTCCAGTATCCGATCGGGACCACCACTCCGGTCTCCTCCGCGATTGGCACGAAGATGTCCGGAGAGACCATGCCGCGTTCCGGGTGTTTCCACCGCAACAACGCCTCGAAGGCCACGATGCCGCCGTCGTCCAAGGAAACGATGGGCTGGTAATACACGCTCAACTCATTGCGATCGAGCACACCGCGCAGGTCGCTCTCCAGTTCCAAGCGTACGAGCATGTGGTGGTGCATGTCACCGTCGAAGATCTCGTGGCGTGATTTCCCACGTGTCTTGGCTCGATACATGGCGAGGTCGGCGTCACGCAGAATTTGTTCGGGTCGCTCGTATTTCCGAGAACTCGTAGCAATCCCGATGCTGGCGGAGGTCACGACTTCGTGGTCGCCCAGCCGCACGGGGTTCGTCAGCGATTCATGGATACGGCCCGCGATCGTGGTGGCCTCTTCCACGTCGCGCACGCCGTCGAGCAAGACGACGAATTCGTCACCGCCGAGGCGCGCGACGGTGTCGTCGGGACGGACGCAATCTCGCACTCTGCGCGCGATGGCCACGAGCAACGCATCGCCGAGGGCGTGGCCGAGGCTGTCGTTGATGATCTTGAATCGGTCGAGGTCGAGAAAGAGTACCGCAAAGAGGTAGTCGCCGCGCCGCGTAACACGATTCAAGGCGTGGCTCAACCGGTCGAGGAGCAACGCTCTGTTGGGGAGGCCCGTCAGTGCATCATGGAAGGCGTCGTGGTGAAGGCGTTCTTCGATGTGCTTGCGATCGGTGATGTCCGACAGGGAACCGGCGATGCGGTAGACCGCGCCGACTTCGTCTTTGAGCGCGCTGCCGCGACACAGGAGCCAGCGGTAGTGACCGTCCTTGTGTCGCACCCGGTGCTCGCTCTCGAAGTGCTCGCTCGCACCACCCACATGGGTGGAGATCTTGGCTCGGAGGATCTCGATGTCATCGGGGTGCACCCGGCTGAGCCACTCGTCCGGCGCCGTTCCGATATCGTCGTCCTCGTACCCCAACATCGCTTTCCAGCGAGACGAATAGTAGATGTCACCCGTTCGGAAATTCCAATCCCACAGCCCGTCGTTCGCACCACGCGCAGCGAGGGCGTATCGTTCTTCGCTCTCGCGCAACTTCTTTTCATGGAGCTGCCGTTGCGTGATGTCCCGAACGACGATCGTCAGCCCGCCGTCCCGCAGCTTCGTGAGCGAGCTTTCTTGCGGGAACGCGGTGCCGTCCAGCCGCGTGCCGTACGTTTCTCCCCGCCACTGCGATTTGGCCTCCACGACCGGGAGAATTTCTTCCTCGATCCGCGTGAGATCGTCACCGGTGTAAAACATCTTCCAGCTCTTTCCCAGGAGCGAAGCAGGGCTGCTATAGCCGTAAATCGCAACGATCGCATCGTTGGCGTACTCGATCCGCCCAGCCTGATCCACGATTGCCATGCCGTCCATGGAGGCTTCGATCGCGCCCCACTGGCGGCGCATGACCTCGTCGGCGGCCTTGCGTTCCGAAACGTCACGCAAGATTCCGCGGAATCCGTCGATGCCCCCCTCAGAGTTGCGAATGGGGGAAACAGATCCCTCGACCCAACGCCGCGTGCCGTCCGGCCGGATGATTTCCCAATCGACCGCCCCCGACGGAGCGCCACCCTGGCTCATCCAATCGAATAGCTCGTTGAGCTTTCCGGCGTTCTCCGCGTCGAGGTATTTGCGCCCGTCCATACCCAGCAACTCGGCAGGCGCGTAGCCGAGGATTTTGCAGAGTGCGTGGTTGAGGGCGACGAGCTTGCCGGAGGCATCCAACTCGTAGTAGCCGTCGTCGATATGGTCCAGGATGGTGTTCGATTTTTCCTCGCTCATCCGAAGCGCGTCTTCGGTCGTCTTTCGGGCGCTGATGTCGCGGTAGATACCGAGAACCGCGACCTCCTCCCCGTCGGCACGAATGGGAGTCCGGGTGATCGACACGGGAAGTTGTGTTCCGTCTTTTCGCTGGCCAACGGACTCGTCGCTTGCGGTCGCTTCCTCTTCGAGCGCGTTCTGCAACAGCGCCCCGTCCGACGTGCGGTCCGGTGGGGCGATGAGGTCCTGTACCGATTTGCCTTTGGCTTCTTCCTCGGAATACCCAAACATGCGGCTGAATTCCGCGTTCCCGCGCAGCACGCGGTCCTGGCGGTCGAGCAAGGCAATGGCTTCCGGCGAGTGATGGAACACCTGTTCGAGCAGGGAGGTCTCGCGTTTGAGCTTCTTGTGGGCTTTGACCGTGCGAACGATGAGGATCACCGCCACGAGCGCGGCGGCGCTGGCAAACAACTCGGCAAGGAGGGGGCCCACCGTCGCCGACGCGGCATCGCCAACCCCGATCACGGTGGGCACCAGTGATGCGGCCAGCAGCCCCACCAGGGGCGCCAGCCACAAATCACGCAGTCGCCATAAACCAAGGGTCGCCCATCCCAGCGCCAGTGTGCGCAGGAGGGCCGAGATTATTGCTATCACACTCATCTGTTGCGGGTCGCGTTGCCTGGGATTGAGGCTCGTTTACCGTTTTCTGTACAGAACCGCCGGGCTCGGACCGAGGTTGCTAGTGGCGGTCAATGATGCACCCGCCGGACGCCGGCTCGCTAGACTCGCCCAACCAAATCTCGGGGGTGGGGAGTGCGTAGGCTGTGATCTGAGTAGGGTTTCCCACGGTTTGGTCGGTCGAGCCAAAGTGTGAAACTCCTTCGACAGCCATAAGCCTTTGTCAAAGATCATCTTATGAGGAGGGCGATCGCCGACCGGAACCTCCATGGCTGCGCGAACATGTCGGACGTGCTGGAGCGGACCGAGGGCCGCATGAAGTTGTGGCCCGGCATGCTGTATGGATCTCTCGAGCGGATGGTCGGACCCGTTTGCTTGCGACCAATGTCTCGATGAAACATTCTTCCTTTGTGGCTGGGCAGACGGGCGGTGTCACCACAATCGGGAGGATCCATGCAACCTCGGAATGCTCACCTGATTCACGGGGCCGTGGCCGGTGCGATCGCGGGTACCGTGGTGATTCTGTGGTTTCTTGCGAAAGGTGTGATAGAGGGTGCGCCCCTTGCGACACCGGCGTTGCTCGCGAGCGTACTCCTTCACCGAGAGGCGATGACCCCGACGTTCGGTGTGGTAGCCGGTTACACGCTGCTCCACTACGGAATATTCGTGCTTCTGGGCGTA
>JAPULP010000200.1 GCA_027294815.1 Gemmatimonadota bacterium
TCACCGGCTTTGCGATGGGTGCGTCGTCGATCGCCCTGTTTGCGCGCGTGGGCGGTGGCATCTACACGAAAGCAGCCGACGTGGGAGCCGACCTGGTCGGGAAAGTCGAGGCGGGCATCCCGGAGGACGATCCGCGAAACCCGGCAACCATCGCCGACAACGTCGGTGACAACGTCGGCGATGTGGCGGGGATGGGTGCGGACATCTTCGAGAGTTACGTAGGAGCGTCGATCGCAACGATCGCCATCGCCGCCACCAGCCCGGCCATCACGAACCGGGCGGCCGCCGCCGCCCTGCCAATCCTGTTCATTCTGGCCGGTCTCGGATCCAGTGTGCTGGCCATTCTATTCTTCCGCCTCCTCGCAAAATCCAGTCCCGCAGCCGCCCTCCGATGGGCCGCATTCATTGCCGCAGGGATCTTCCTCCCAGCGGCCTACTTCATCTCCGGCGCCGTCGATATCGGGCTCGCGAACCCGCTCGGACCGTTCTGGGCGGTGCTCGCCGGGACGCTCGCGGGGATCTTCATCGGGCTGGCGACCGAGTACTACACCGCGGCGAGCCCGATTCGGGTGATCGCCGAGGCGTCGCTGACCGGCCCGGCCACCAACATCATCGCGGGCCTGGCCATCGGAATGCGGTCTATCGCCATCCCGGTGCTGTTGATCTGCGGCGCGATCTGGGTGGCGTACACAGCCGCGGGTCTGTACGGCATCGGCATCGCCGCCGTCGGCATGCTGGCCACGGTGGGCGTGACCATGTCGGTGGACGCGTACGGCCCCATTGCCGACAACGCGGGCGGCATCAGCGAGATGAGCGGGCTCGGACCCGAGGTCCGAAAGATCACCGATGAGCTCGACGCCCTTGGCAACACGACGGCGGCCATGGGCAAAGGGTTCGCCATCGGGTCCGCGGCTCTGACGGCGCTGGCCTTGTTCAGCGCCTACGCGAACGCGGTAACACCGGCGGGAGCGGAGCCCCTTCTGCTGGACATCGTCGACCCGAAGGTCGTTATCGGACTCTTTCTGGGCGGCATTCTGCCCTTCTTTATCGGCGCGCAGACCATGACGGCCGTGGGCCGCGCAGCCGAGGGCATGGTGCAGGAGGTCCGACGCCAGTTCAGGGAGATTCCCGGCATCATGGAGGGAACGGCGAAACCGGATAGCGCCCGATGTATCGATATCTCCACCACTGCCGCCCTCCGGGAGATGATCTTGCCGGGCCTTACCGCGATCATCGCCCCTGTGCTGGTCGGGAAATTCCTCGGCATCCAGACACTGGGCGGCATGCTTGCGGGTGCCACGCTCACCGGCGAGACGCTGGCGCTGTTCATGGCAAACGCCGGCGGCGCATGGGACAACGCGAAAAAGTACATCGAGGCGGGAGCCCACGGCGGGAAGGGATCCGACCCCCACAAAGCCGCCGTCGTCGGTGACACCGTCGGCGACCCGTTCAAGGACACCAGCGGCCCGTCGCTGAATATTCTCATCAAACTGATGGCGGTGGTCAGCTTGGTCCTGGCTCCGTGGTTTATTGCGTAAGCCGTGACCCGTGAACCGCCAAGAGTTGCCACTACACCCCAGCCAGCTTAGACTTCCCCGCCCATAGGTGGCACTAGCCACCACCTACATACCGCCTACTCCGCCCCACACCCGGGCGGGGTCGCACAGACCAAGGGGAGGTGTGATGACTCGTCGGTACGAGATCGTCTACATTTTCGACAGCGCGAACGAAGAACCCCAGATCGAGAAGCATCTGGACCGGTTTCATGCGGTGCTGAAAAGCAAAGAGAATCCGGATCCCATTCGCAACGCCAACCACTGGGGAAAGCGCTCGCTCGCCTACCCAATCGCCGGTAACGAGATCGGGTATTACGTGGTGGTGCAGTTTTCCACCGACCCAACGTTGTTACCCGAGTTTGAGCGGTTGCTCAAACTCGAGGAGGCGGTCATCCGCCACCAGATCGTCTTGAATGAAGGCGAGGTTCCCGTACCGGCTCCCGTGCCTGACGCGAGTGATGATCGCAAGGGGTCGGACAAGGAGAAGGGGTCGGACAAGGAGAAGGGATCGGACAAGGAGAAGGGGTCGGGAGAGGACAAGGGATCGGACAAGGAGAAG
This sequence comes from Gemmatimonadota bacterium, assembly GCA_027294815.1. Lineage (GTDB taxonomy): Bacteria > Gemmatimonadota > Gemmatimonadetes > Gemmatimonadales > GWC2-71-9 > B3T1B10. Next base: position 2,116 of record JAPULP010000200.1, read on the forward strand.
GATTCGGACAAGGAGAAGGAAGAATGAGACGTGGCAAGAAGACGTGTCCGGTATGTGAGATGGGAGTGCGGGTTGTCGACTACAAGGACGACCGTACACTCCAACGCTTCATTACGGACCGCGGGAAGATTCTTCCCCGTCGACTTTCCGGTACCTGTGCCAGGCATCAGCGGCAGGTCGGGACGGCTATCAAGCGTGCCCGTCACATCGCCTTGTTGCCGTTCATTCGCTCCGGCGCTTGATGGCCGTTCGATCCGAGTCCCGAAAGCGAGGGCTCGGGTTGCTTCTGGTGTTCGGTGCCGTGATGGCGTTTGCACTCTTCGCACGCATCGGGCAGCTGACCTTGCCATTGGCGGGCTTGCTCGTCGCCACTCGCGCCCGGAGAGGCCACGTGATCGCCGCGTCATTCCTGGTGGGGGTGAGCCTGTGGTGGCTCGCTCAAGTCGGTAATCCTCCCGATCAACTCGTCCGCGCCGCAGCAGTTGTCGGAAGCACGGTGTTCGTCGCTGCGTTCGTGTCCATGAAATGGTCACACACCCATCGCTCGCTAGTGGCAATGGGACTGGCGGCGGGTGGCGTGACGGTAATGTTTGCCGCGCTGCGGATCTCCTGGCCCGAAGTGCGGTGGTGGGTGGAATCGCGCATCCAGTTTGCCGCGCAGATGACCCTCACACGTATGTCGGGAAACCGATTCGGAACGGGCGGTGACCTGACGAGCAACGACCCCATGGTCGGGCAGTTGGAGGGGTGGTTCGAGGCAGGCATTCCGTTATTGGCGGACTATTTCCCGGCCCTCGTGGCCGTGCAGATGTTCGCCGGATTCGCGCTGGCTATGGTGCTGTTCCGACGTATCGCGCCGGAGCTGGGGGTAACCCTCGCGAGGTTCAGGGACTTTCGCTTCTCCGAACATCTGGGGTGGATCGCGGTGGTCTCGCTGGCGATCGTACTCATGGTGAGAGCGGCCGCGCTGAAGCTGTTGGCGGCGAATGTGCTCGTGGTCGCCGGAATGCTCTACGCTTTGCGAGGGTCGGCGGTGGTCGTGTTCGGTCTCGCCTTGACCGGAGGCCCCGGCCTCATCACCACCGGTATCATCGCTCTTTCGGTGGTATTCATGTTGCCCGTCGTACTCACCGGCACCATTCTTCTTGGGGTGGTGGACACGGGCTTGGACCTGAGACGGCGGTGGTCGACACCGCAAGAGAGAACGTGACGATGGAAGTCATTCTTCGCGAAGACGTGGACCATTTGGGACGCATCGGAGAAATCGTACGAGTCAAAAACGGGTACGCCCGCAACTACCTGATCCCGTACGGCAAGGCTTACCCGGCGACCGAAGGCAACAAGCGGCAGGTCGGTTTCGAGCACGCGCGTCGTGCCGAACGGCTCGCGTTCGAAAAGGGAGAGGCGGAGGCATTCGCAGCTCGGCTCGCAGACGTCACGCTGGCCTTTACGGCGAAAACCGGAGATGGCGACCGTTTGTTCGGATCGATCACTACGGCTGACATCGCCAACAAACTCGCCGAAGCGGGTCACCAAGTGGATAAGCGGCACATCGAGTTGCACGAACCGATCAAAACGCTCGGCGAACACCACGTCGGTATTCGGTTGCACATGGACGTGAAACCCAAGATCCTCGTAACCGTGACCAAGGAGTCATAGCGAGTTACTCGGTGGGCATCGCTTACTTGGACGGTCCCCGTCTTCGCCGATGCTTCATGGCCGCGGCTGACTGGGTAGAAGTCGGCCGGGACGCGGCCCAGACAGGCTCCGATGTGGCCGCCGAGGACGAGCGCCGAGAGCCGGCTACCGGCGCCAATCGGAACATTTCCTCCTCGGGCGCGCTATGACCACCGACTGGGTGTCAGGGGAGCGGGATGTGCATGCGGCCGTGAGCGCACTGGAAGCCCATAAGGCGTCCAACATCGTCGTGCTAGACTTGCGCGACCTCAGCGGGGCGACCGATTTTTTCATTGTCGCGTCCGGGACGTCTGACACCCATGTTCGCGCACTCGGAGAGCGGGTGCTCGAAGCGCTCTCGACGGACGGCGTCAAACCGCACCATACCGAGGGACTTTCGAAGGGACGTTGGGTATTGCTCGACTACGTAGATTTCGTGGTCCATGTGTTTCATCCCGCTCTGCGCCAGTTCTACCAGCTGGAACGACTCTGGGGAGAGGCACCGTCAGCCCTGATCGAGTCGCAGGCATGAGCCGAGGCCGGTCCGCCCTCCTTTCTCTCGTCGTCGTTCTTCTCTTTCCCACATTCGTGCAGGCCCAATACTTCGGGCAAAACCGCGTCAGATACCGAAGCTTCGACTTCTTGATCGTCGAGACGGCACACTTTGACGTCTACTATTACGACGATTTCCGCGATGCGGCCATGGATGCGGCGCGCATGGCCGAGCGGGCATACCAGCGCCTGGCGCGGACGCTGCACCACGAATACCGGGAACGGCAGCCGATCGTCCTGTTTGCATCCCACACGGAGTTTCAACAGAACAACCTCACCGACATCTCCGAGGGCGTGCAGGGCGTTACCGACGCATTACAGCATCGGGTGATGTTGCCCTTCACCGGGTCTTACGAAGATTTCGACCACGTCCTCCGGCACGAATTAGTCCACCAATTCCAATTCGACATCTTTGCCCGTGGTCGTATCGGGGCGGCGGTCGAACGCATGATGTTCGTGCAACCACCGCTGTGGTTTACCGAAGGCATAGCCGAGTACTTGTCGATTGGTCCGGTCAACGCGCTGACGGCGATGTGGTTGCGCGATGCCGCCCTGAACGGAACCCTTCCGACGATCGAGCAACTCACCACCGACTCTAGAATCTTTCCGTATCGCTACGGACACGCACTCTTTTCGTATATCGGTGAGCGCTGGGGCGACGACACCGTAGCGGAAATCATGCACGGTGTGGCCGCGTCGGGCGTTGAAGGTGGTTTCGGCCGCGCGCTACGAATCTCACTCGAGCAATTGTCAAAGGACTGGCACGACGCGGTACGCAGGGTCCACCTCGCCCAAGAGCCCGAGTCAGAACGTTCTCTCGACGCTGCGACCCCGGTCCTCACGAGGGAGCGGTCCACAGGCGGCCTGCACATCTCGCCCGCGCTGTCTCCGGACGGTTCGAAAATCGTGTACTTCTCGGATGCTGGATCGTTGTTCATCGATCTTTATCTTGCGGACGTCGCGTCGGGCCGCATCAACCGCCGTCTGGTGCGGAGCGCATTCAGCGCCGAGATGGAGAGCTTGCGATTCTTGAATTCCGCGGCTGCGTGGTCGCCCGATGGACGGTTCCTGGCGTTCCCCGCCAAGCATGGTGGGCGCGACGACCTGATCATATTCGACACGGTGCACAACCGAATTCACCGTCGCATCGACATCCCCTTGTCGGGCATTACCAACCCCGCGTGGGCGCCCCACGGCAATCAGCTCGTGTTCACCGGGTTGTCGGGAGGCCATTCGGACCTGTATGTCGTCGATGTCGACGGAACCGACCTACAACAGCTGACCAACGACCGATACTCGGCGCTGCATCCCGCCTGGTCACCTGATGGGCGGGCCATTGCGTTTGTGACTGACCGTGGCCCACAGGCGGACCTCGACAACCTACGCACCGGTCCACTCGCCATTGCACTGTTCCACGTGGACACCGACGTCATCGACGTGCTTCCCGGCATGGAGGGCTCGAACATAAACCCGCAGTGGTCGCCGGATGGAACCGGCCTCGCCTTTGTCTCCGATCGGACCGGAGTCGCCAACCTCTTTATTCACGAAATCAACGAGGGCGAGACCTATCAGTTGACAGACGTGCACACCGGCATCTCCGGTATCACCGGGAAGTCGCCGGCTATTTCGTGGGCGCCGCAAGCCGACCGTCTTGCAATGACGTATTACGAGAACGGCGAGTACAACGTGTACGCCGTGGACAACCCGCGAGCGCTCAAGCGCGAACCGTATGTGTCTCCCAGCGACACAGCGGACCTGGTCGCCTCGGTGGAAGCGGAGCACAACACGCGTTCTCTTCATTACGCCACCGAATCCATCCCCGCACCACCTCCACTGCGCACGGTCTCGGTGCGCGCGCTACTCGACAGCGCGCTCCAGCAACTGCCCGATACCGCCACGTTCGGGTTCCGACGTTATCATCCCACACTGCACCTCGATTACGTCGCGCAACCCACTATCGGTTACCAACGAGATAATTTTGGAAGTGGAGTGTTTGGGGGAACGGCGATGTCGCTGTCCGATCTCCTCGGTAACCGTCGCCTGGTGGCCGGCGTCCAGGTCAACGGCCGGATCGAAGAGGCACAGCTACTCGCCGTCTACACCAACTCCGCTCACCGAACAGCATGGGCGGTCGGCTACGAACAGGCCCCGACGTTCTTCCTCCAAAACGTCGACATCGTGACCAACCCGGTCACCGGCCGACAACTCGTCAACGAACGGATTCAACGTTTCATCGTCCATCGCGCGTTCGTCGAGGCATATCGTTCGTTTTCCCGTTTCTCACGGCTCGAAGGACGTCTCAGTGCCTCGAACGTCTCGAGTGCACAGCTGAACTTCCAAACGCAGTACGACCCCATAGGCGGTCTTGGATTCGAACGGAATCTACAAAAGATCAGCCAGGGGTCATTCAATTACCTCCAACCTTCTCTCGCGCTGGTGTACGACAATTCGGTCTCGCTGTGGAACGGACCGTACCTCGGCCGCCGGAGCCGCTTTGAGTACGCTCCGGCATTCGGGCAATGGAACTTCCACCAAACACTTGCCGACTATCGCCGCTACGATCAAATCAAGGGACAGGTCACATTCGCAACGCGGCTACTGTTTTTCGGCAGGTTTGGCCGGGATAGTCGCGAGTTCCCCGTTTTCCTGGGGACACCGGAGTTGATCCGGGGCTACACGTCGGGGTCTTTCCGCCGGCGAGAGTGCAGCGCGGACAATGCCGCGGGTTTCGACAGCACGTGCGGCGAGTTGTTCCAACTCATCGGCACGCGGCTTGCTGTATTCAACGCCGAGGTACGTTTTCCCATCGCCAATCAACTCGTATTCAAATCGTTGCCGGCTGTCTTCCCGCCAATCGAAGGAGCGGTGTTCTTCGACGCCGGAGTAACCTGGCAGGACGGGACCTCACTGAAGCTCATCCGCAGGGCCTCCGACGACCTCCATGCGGTGCGTGCCCCGTTGGCAAGCTGGGGTGTTTCCATTCGGGGCAATTTCTTCGGCTTCATGATCCTGCGCGGCGATTACGCCAAGCCCATCAGCCGCGAGAACGACGGCGCCTATTGGACCATCAGCTTTGGGCCGATGTTTTGACGGGAGCAGGGAGCAGGGAGCAGGGAGCGGGGAGCAGCAAGCCCAAGGATCGTAGCCGGCTGGCCCCGGTTGGCTAACCCTTCTCAGCACTCAATACGTTATTTTTCCGTCGTGACGTACACACGTAGCGCATCGCTCCTACTCGCCTTGATCCCCTCATTCCATGCCTGTGAATGGGGGGAGGCTGGCAACCCCATCCGCGTCGCCTTCGCGGCCGAGTCCGCTACCCCGAACGACACCTCGGTCGTCTTCCGATTCCCGACCAGTGCGGGGCCAGGGGTTCACCTCTACACCTTCCCGCGTCTGACGGAGGCCGATTGGCATTTTGCCACGCCCAGGCTGGCGGTCCGCCGCCTGGTGGGTTTTGGGGTGTCTGAAGGCCAGGTGTACGTCGAGACGCAAGATTCGTCGCTGGTCGCCCTCGACCTGGAAAGCGGTCTGGCCTCCACGCTCGAAAGCGCGGTCTTCTCGACAGCCATGGGTCCCACCGGTGTGCCACACATCGTGGGCTTTGACGGCACGCTCGCGGCGGTAATCGATCGACACACCCAGCCATGGGATCCCGTGCTCGCAGAGTTGCCGACACGGGTATGGGGCACGACGCGGAGACGGCTACTGGCCTTGGTCGAGTCCGATCAAGGTAGGCGGGTCGACCTGTTCGAAAACTCTTCCTTCATCGGGAGTCTCGACCTGCCAGCCGGGCTTACCGCGGTCACGAGGTGGGGGGACCTCGCCGTGGTGGCGGTCGATTCCGGACTGGTGTCAGTCCGCATGGATCCCAGTCGGGACGACACCGAGTTTTTCCCGATTCCTGGCGTCGTGGCCGCCATGGTGTTTTCCGCGGCCAGCCACCACCTCTTCGTGGCTACAGCCGATCTCCAGATTCGCGTGATCAACCGATTCTCTCTAGACGGCGGCGAAGGTGCAGTTCTCAGACAATACCCGCTCGCGGATCGGATCGAAGCCATGCGCGCCGGATCGCAGGGGCGGTTGCTGCTGCTGAAACCGGAAGGTGTCGATTCGGTGTGGATCGCCGATGCCACCGAACTCACCCGCGTGGTAACCGTTCCAGGATCGTGGGATAGTGACCTCCCGCAAGTAGCAACCGACGGAACGGTTTTGGTACGGCAGGGAGATGACGTCGTCGCCATCGATCCCGAAACCGCCGCCGAGGTGGGTCGGATCGAAGATGGGGCCAAAGATCGTTGGCTGGTGGCCGCATGGAATCCGCGCCGGCCCACGCTCCAGTTGGCGGAGGAGGTTGAGACCGGTCCGGATGAGGCAATCGACGAGGCAGATCGGCGGACGTACTATGCTCAGCTGAGCAGCACCTCAAACCAAGCGTGGGCGCTGGCGCGCCGCGATGAGTTGCGTGGCGCTCAATTGAACGCACAGGTCATCTATCCTGACGAGTACTACGACCGATACCGGGTCGTGCTTGGACCCTTCGACACATCGGAAGAGGCCGACAACATCGGTCGCCGGCTCGGACAGCCTTATTGGATCATCACTGTGCAGGATACGACGGCCACAAACCGATGACCGCCCGCGAGTTCGACCACGCGGCACTCGCCGACTACACCGTGGTCGCACTCATCTCAGCTACGCAAGACCACGAATGGGCCGCCGCCCAAGCCTGGGCCGTGGCCCGCGAAGCAACCCGTGGGAAGCCCAGGGTGGCGCTCGTAGACCTCTCCCTTGCCAGACCCGCGCTCGATGCCGGTGCGGCACTCCCGAGCGGAGGCGCCGAGGGGATCGTGGACGCGCTCCTGTACGACGCCTCCCTCACCGAGGTGGCACAACCACAGGACGAGCCGGGACTCCACTACCTCGGGGTCGGGACACCGACCGGCAACCCCCCGGAGGTGTGGGCCCACCCACGGTGGACGCGGCTGCACGCCGGGTTCAAGAGTCAGGGCGCGCTGTTGCTGCTATTCCTGCCCCCGGCGGCCATTCCACACCTCGCCCTCCAACCGGACGGTGTGATCATCCTCGCCCGCACCGGCTGGAGTCAGGAAGAGCAACGGCACCTAGGCGTGTCGAAGTGGCTGGAGCAGGGTATTCCCCTGCTAGCGGTGCTGTCGGAGCCAAGCACCGCCCCTCCGGCCCCGACCGGCGGACTTCGCGTGGCCCCACGTCGGCGGGGGAAGGGAAACCTGATGCTCGCGGCCGCTCTTGTTGTCGTCATCGCCGTTACGGCGGTGTGGGGGGTCTCCCGACTGTCGGAATCGCCCGCTGCGCCGCGGGAAACCTCGGTTCCGGTTACAGAGCCGCTCGTTGCCACGCCCCCGCCCCCGCCCCCGCCCCCGGTTGAGCCCACCTCGACGGATATCGTGACGCCGCCCTCCGAGCCGCGGCGGCTCGATACGCTGTTCTATGCGATTCAAGTTGCCGCTTTCAACACGTCAGCTCGGGCCCTGGAATACGCTCACTCGCTCGAGGACCGGAGATTGGCCGCGGCCGTGACCCCGGTCCGGGTCAGAGGCCGGGTCTGGTACCGCGTGATTCTGGGCGCGCTACCCACCTCGGCGGAGGCTCGCGCAGCCCTCCAGAGGCTCTGGCGTGACGGCTTGGTGGCGAGTGGTGAGGGAGCTATCTTGCGCACTCCGCAGGCATTCGATCTGGGAACCCGCCCAAACGCCGACATGGCATGGGAAGAGACACAACGGCTCCGCGAACGCGGCATCCCCGCATACACCGTAGAGGCGTCCCAGGGGACAGGGACAGGGGCGGGGGCGGCTCGGATACTCGTCGGCGCATTTGAAACTCCCGACCAAACCGCGGTGGTCGAATCGTTGTTGACGGCCGCCGGATTGACGACAACCCTCGTGAATCGTACAGGGAACACACCATGAAACTGACCCGGCTGGTGCTGTCGGGCTTCAAATCCTTCGCCGACAAAGTCGAACTGACGTTCGAAGACGGCATCACGTCCATCGTCGGGCCCAATGGGTGCGGAAAATCCAACATCTCCGATGCGGTCAGGTGGGTGTTGGGCGAGCAGCGCGCGAAAATCCTCCGTGGCGCGCGGATGGAAGACATCATCTTCCAAGGCACCGCCAAGCGGAAACCGCTCAACCTTTCGGAAGTCTCACTCCACTTCGATAACAGCGACGAAACGCTACCGATCTCCTACCGTGAGGTCGTCGTAACGCGGCGGCTCACGCGAGCGGGCCTGAGTGAATACCTCGTCAACCAGCAGCCCGTGCGCTTGCGCGACGTGCAGGACCTCTTACGCGGCACCGGGTTGGGTGGCGAAGGGGGGGTGGTGATCGAAGCCCAAAGAATCGATCGCCTCTTGTCCGACCGGACCGAGGAGCGGCGCGCGCTGTTCGAGGAGGCAGCCGGCATCGGACTCTACCGAGACCGGAAAACGACGACCGAACGGCGACTCGAGAAAACACTCGAAGACCTCAGGCGTTTGGACGATCTGATCTCGGAAATCCAAACGCAGGTGCGCAGCTTGGCGCGGCAACGTGGAAAAGCCGAACGGCACAAGCAACTCACCGAGGAACGATTTGGGATCGTGATGACGTTGGCACGACGCCGGCTCGCGCAGCTCGACGTGCAAATGGCAACGTTGAACACCCAAGAACAAGAGATCAGCGAAGCCCTACCTCGCGATCGTGAGTTGCTCAGTAAAGAGGAGCGGGAGCGGGAAGAACGCGTCCAGGCCCGCGCAACGGCCGAGGCACAACGAAACGAAATCGAGCGGCGTCTCGCCGAACGACGCCTGGAGGTTGGGAAGCTGGAGGGGGACCTCGAATTGGCGAGCGAGCGACTGAAGAACGCGGTGGAGCGCAAGGCGCGCGCCCGCGAGGAGCGGATCCACGCCGACGCTCGAGCGGCACACGCCGACCGAGAGAAGGAGGAGGCGGCCGCGGAACGAGTAGCGGCCACCGAGGCACACCAATCGGTCCAGACCGAACTCGACCTGCGTGCCTCCGACGAGAAAGCGACGCGCGACCGTTTGCTCGCACAGCGCGAGCGGGTGCGAGTGATGGGAGATGCGCTGCAGGAGCAAGCCGAAACCGGGGGCTCGCTCGCCGTGGAAATCGAGGCCCTCGAGCGCGACCTCGGCGACCTCCGCGCACAGGAGGCGGACGCCACAAAACGAAGTGCAGAGACCGTGACGCATAGCGAAGAGGCTCGGTTGAAACTGCAGGCGGCTTCAACGGAACTGGCCAAGCGGCAGCACACGGACGGTCAGGCATCGACCGAACTCGAGCGGGCGCGCCACGCCCTGGCCGGCGCGAAGGAACACGAGGCAGCCCTCTTGTTGGAGCGGCGTTCCGCCGAGGACCGTCGGGCACAGCTGAGCGCGCGGCGTGAAGCTATCGATGCGCTGGAGCGAGATCGCGTCGGTCTTGCACCGGGGGCGCGTAAGCTCCTCGAAAACCAAGATCGCTTCGGGAGCGGCGCGATCTTGGGACCGTTGAGCGATTTCCTCCGGTCTTCCGGCGCCGGCGCCGAAGTCGCCGAGAACATGCTGGCCGAATGGCTGCACGCGGTCGTGGTCAAAGACGAAGAAACCGTGGACACGGTACGCCGTTGGCACGAGGAAGAGCAGCCCGGACCGTTGGTGCTCCTTCCCGTAACGCCGGGCCCCACACGCGACGGCGACCCACCAGGCGACATCCAATTGGAGGTGGCAGAACCGGCCGGTTCGTGGGCCGCCGCCCTGCTCGCGGGCCACGCGCAATTGGACGACACAGGCACGGCCATCCGGCGGTCGAACGGAGCGGTGTTCCTTCCGGGCACCGAAGACCGCAGCGGCCCCCTACAGCGGCGCGCCGAGATCGAACGATTGGGCGAAGAGGTCGCGGAGACGGAGTCGCAGGTCGCCCGGTTGGTCCGGGAGGCCAAGAACGCGGCGAGCGCGTTGTCGGACGCGGAAAGCAAACTCGAGATTGCAGCGCGGTCGTCCGATGAAACGCGACAAGCGTTGCACGAGCTCAAGGCGACTCACGGCGACGGCGAACGTGAGGTGCAGCGCGCGGAACGCGAGCGGCGGGAAGCCGTTGGGCACGCCACCCGAATCAAGAAGCGAATAGACGGACGAGCCGCCAGACTGCACAAAGCGCAGTCCGAGTTACAGTCGTTGAAGCGCGGACGCGCCCAGGCAGAAGCCGAACTCGAGACACAGCGGTCGTTACTGCAACATCAGGAAACAGATCAGGAAACAGCGCGTGAAAACCGCGTGCACTGGCAGGTTGAAGAGGCTCAAGTATCGGTCAGGGAACAGGCGGCTCGGGAGCGCGAAGAGCGCGCGGAGAAAGCGCTAGGAGAGGCAACCACCGAAATCAAATCGCTCGAGCGGGAGATTGCCGAGATCGGTGAGGCCACCGGAGGCGCGGAAGAACAACAAGCACAGTGGACCGACCAGATGGCTGAACGCAAAGCCGAAGTGGCAGAGCTGGCAACGGCAGCGCAGAACGCACAGCGGGCGGTGCAACTCGCCGACGAAACGTTGCAGATCAGCGATCAGGGTCTCCAATCCACCCGCGAAAGCGTACAACAACTCTCGGAAAGATCTCACCGCGTCGAACTCGAGCGGGCGGAGATCGAAGGACGCCGCAACGCCATCGTCGAACGGGTGGAGGCTGAGTGGCGTATGCCGTTAGCCGAGCTCTTGGAGACCGCCCCTGCGGTGGAAGGCGACGAGGAGGACCTGCAACAGGAAGCGGACTTGCTCGCCGACCGTCTGCAGGCGGGGGGTCCGGTGAATCCCCTGGCGGCGCAGGAGCATGACGAGGAGAAGACACGCCTCGAATTTCTCGAGACGCAACGCGACGATCTGGTCGAGGCGCGCTCTTCCCTGCTCAAGGCGTTACGCGAAATCGATGACACGGCTCGTGCAATGTTCAGCGAAACCTTCACCGCGGTGCGCGACAATTTCCAACGAGTCTTCTTGACGTTGTTCGAAGGCGGCGAATGCGACGTACGATTGGTCGATGAATCTGATCCCCTCGACAGCGAAATCGAAATCCGGGCCGCACCCCGAGGCAAACGGACACAGCGGATTCACTTGCTGTCGTCTGGCGAACGGGCGCTCGTGGCAATATCTCTACTATTCGCCATTTACCTCACCAAACCGAGTCCGTTCTGTTTGCTCGACGAGGTAGATGCCCCACTCGACGACTCGAACGTGCAGCGGTTCCTCCGGCTGCTCGACGAATTCAAGACCGACACGCAATTCATCGTCATTACGCACAACCCAAGGACGATGCAGACGGCCGACGCTGTGTACGGTGTCACGATGCAGGAACCCGGCGTGTCGTCGATCGTCGGCGTCCGGCTGGGCGAGCACGCAGCCATCGCTTGACGTGCGGGCGGCGACGCTCGGGGTCCTACTCGGAGCCATCCTTCCCCCAACGATGGAAGCATGGAACTAGTCGTCCTCGGAACCGGTACGGTAGCACCCTCCTCCACGCGGACTGCGGCTGCTCATTGGGTCACCACCGGTTCGACCCGACTGTTGCTCGACTGCGGAGCGGGAACCATGCACCGCATGGCGACGTGCAACATACCGTGGCCCGACCTCACACACGTGGCGCTCACACATTTTCACGTCGATCATTGGGGCGAGGTCCCCATGCTGCTTTTTGCTCTTAGATGGGGAACCGAACCAGCACGCAGTCAACCGTTGAACGTGATCGGTCCGACAGGCCTCATGGAACGAATGCGACACGCGGCTCGGGCTCTGGGCGACTGGGTCCTCGAGCCCGGATATCCGTTGCACATACACGAACTACAGCCGGGAGCTACGTATTCGCTCGAAGACGACGTGGTATTGGAAACGTGCAAGACGCCGCACACCGACGAGAGCATGGCGTACTCCGTCAGGGACAACTCGGGCCGTTTGGTGTACACAGGAGATACCGGAGCCAGCGACTCCCTCGCGGATTGGGCGCTCGATTGCGATCTCCTCTTGGCCGAGTGTTCCCTACCGGAAGATCGGGGTATCGATACGCATCTCACCCCGAAACGGGCCGGAGAACTGGCGCGAAAGGCCAGAGCCGGACGGCTCGTGCTGACACATTTCTATCCGCCGGTGGAGGAAGTGGATCCCGCGGCGATCGCCGCAGTTGCGTACAGTGGCACGGTCGTTGCCGCAAGAGATGGTGACCGTTTTACGGTGGGAGCTTGAGAGGGTCTAGACCATGAAAAAAATCGTTTTCGTGGGACTGGTGCTGGCGGCCCCTCCGGCGGCAGCGCAGACCGCAACCGCAGTGCTCGCAACCGCGCAGGCCACCTATCACCAGATCGAGACCTTGCACGCAGAATTTACGCAGATGCTGGTCAATCCGATGATGGGCGATGAAACGACGACGGGGACGTTGTACTTATCTCCGCCGCATCGCTTCTCCATGCGTTTCTCCGACCCCGAGGGCGACCGTATCGTCGGGGACGGCACATGGCTGTGGCTATATACACCCAGCACGACTCCCAACCAGGTGATTCGACAGGTGATTCCCGAGGTGGGACCCGCTACACCAAATCTGTTCGGACAGTTCGTGGACAGACCGCTGGAACGCTACGACGCGACTTACGCGGGTATCGATTCGGTTGCGGGTTACCGCGTAGAAAACGTACGATTGATACCGCGTGTGGAAGGGATTCCGTTTCGCAGTGTGGTGATTTCGCTGTCGGCTGACGGCATGCTACGGAAAGTTGATCTTGTCGAAGACTCGGGTCAGCGACGTACGCTGGTGTTCGACTCAATAACCGTCAACGCGCCAATTCCGGAGGAGGAACTGGTGTTTCGCGTGCCGCGAGGGACGAGGGTTGTGACGAATTGAGTCGGACGGTCTGACGGCGGATTTCAGATTGCAGATTTGCAATTTGCAATTTGCAATTTGAAATCGCTTCAGCGTCTCTGCTCCCTGCTCCCTGCTCCCTGCTCCCAAGTATCTCCTACCTACTCTGACCCGCCAGCTCAAACAGCTCCTCCTGACTCCCGACTCCGGCCAGCATCTCCACCGCCAGCGACACCATCCCGTCGTTAGCCACGTGGTATTGCATTTCGGCGTCGCGTCCAAATACGTACCGCAGAGTTCGTCGGTGGAGCTCCGCATTGACGATATCGATCGCGCCGTTCCAAATGGCGTTGGGCATCCGAACGTCGCGCGCACGAATTCGCCGCAGCAGATCGCTCCGCATCGCAGCCGTTACTTCGAACGAATCGGGATCGGACGATTGCAGCTCCTCCCTCAACTCCAAAGCGTAGCTAGAAACAACATCGAAGAAGCCTTGCAGGTTCGATCCGAGCTGTGTTTGAAAGCGTCGCTCGGCCGTCGTGACGGTGTCGGCGGCGATGACGATGTCGGGATGAATTCCGCCACCACCCGTGAGTGCTCTACCGGCATCACTACGGAACTCCGACGCTACCGCCAGCGAGTCGGGCGACGAACCTGGCACCGGCAACTCCGGCGTTCCTTCGTCGCGCTCTCGATGAATCGACCTGCCGCTCGGCGTGAACCACCGGCTCGTCGTCAGGCGGAGCGCCTCGGAGGGCCCAATCTGAAAAACGGCCTGGACCACCCCTTTTCCGAAACTGGGCCTGCCGAGCACCAAGGCCCGATCGTGATCCTGCAACGCGCCGGCGACGATCTCTGCGGCGCTCGCCGAGAATTCGTTCACGAGCACCACGAGCGGCATGTCACCCCACTCCTGCCGTGCAGTCGCATCGTACGAGCGAGACGTGCCGGCCGCACGCCCGTGCGTCGTCAGCACAACCTCGCCACGGTCGAGGAACAGATCGGATACCGCGACGCCCTGATCGAGCAAACCTACCGGATTGAACCGCACGTCGAGGATCAAAGCGCGCGCGCCGTCGTTGCGTAACTTGGTGATTGCCTCGCGGAGTTCGTCGGCTGAGCGCGCACCCACGGTCTCGAGATGGACATATCCGACACTCGGCGCCACCAAGGCCACGTGACGAACCGACGACACGCGAATCTGCCCGCGCTCGATGTCAAAACGGAGTGGACGGGGAAGACCGGAGCGCATAACTGTGAGGGACACCGCCGTTCCGGCCTCACCCCGCAAAGAGGCCGTGGCTTTTTCGGACGACCATCCGAACGTCGAAACACCCTCGACTTCAACGATGCGATCCCCCGGCTCGATTCCCGCCTCCTCGGCCGGCGTGCCGATCAGCGGCGTGACCACCGTGAGCCAGCCATCGGTGACCTCGATGCGTACACCGAGTCCGGCGTAGTCTCCGCGGGTGATCAGCGTCAACTCGTCGAGGTCGTCGGCTCGAAGAAACCCCGTGTACGGATCGCCGAGATTCTTGAGCATGCCGTCGATCGCGAGGTCGTAGAGCTGGCCCTTTTCGAGAGAATCGACGTAGAGATCGGCCACCCGTTGGATGACGCTGGAAAACACCTGGGCCCGTTGATACACTTCGGACGAACGAGATGCTCCTCGCCCGAGGAGCCATGCTCCTGAGACGAACGCAACCAGCGTCACCATGGTGAGAAGGACGATGCTGCGTCGGCTCACAGGACACCCTCCGACGAATGAGATGTTCTGCCTGTCAACTCCGTCCCTCCTCCGATGTTTCCGCCAGGTGACGCTCCACAACGCCCCAAGCTGCCTGCTCCACCGCGTCCGCCGATTTGGTCGCGTCGACGTGCACCACACCATTCCCCGAGGCCTGGAGAAACACCTCTGCCACGCGTTGGTGCCACACGCGGCCCTCGCGCTCGATCCGATCCGGCTCCTTGCCGTCGTGGGCCTGGCGTTTCAGACCCAACTCGGCCGGGAGGTCCAACACGATGGTCAAGTCCGGCCTGAGGCCGTCGGTCGCCAACTCGTTAGCCCCCATGACCCGTTCCCGGGGGAGACCCCGGCCTGCTATCTGGTACGCCTCCGTAGAAAGGTCGTAGCGGTCACTCAACACCACCCTTCCGCTCTCCAGCGCTGGGCGAATGACCTTGGCCACCTGGTCTGCACGCGCCGCAAGCATGAGGAATAGCTCCGCAAGCGGGGTGGCGTGCATTTCGGCATCGAGGGCGGCCGCACGCGCCGCCTCAGCGAGCGGCGTCCCACCCGGCTGCCGCACCTCGAGCACATCATGCCCAGCGGCACGCAGGCGGCTCGCCAAGCGCCCGACCAGGGTTGTTTTCCCCGCCCCCTCGGGGCCGTCTACGACGATGAATGTCCCCACCCTCACCTAGACGTTCCCGCCGTGTGCGGGGTTGCAAAGCAGATATCGCGGCCGATCGAAAACGTCTTTCTCGATTTTCGCCGACCAGCCGTTACGCCCGGCAATGTCGATCGCCGGGTCCGCCCGCCGGGCGTCTACTTCCAGCACAAGCAAACCACCGGGATTCAGATGATCCATGGCATCTTCGAGTATTCGCCGGATGTGCCACATACCGTTTTCGGGACTTACCAACGCATCGCGCGGTTCGTAGAGACGCACACCGTCGTCTAGGTCTTCGAACTCGCCCCCCGTAACATACGGCGGATTGGTCACGATCGCGTCGAGGGTCGTTTCGCGAACCGGCTCGAAGAACTCGCCCACACGAAAATCGACCAAGGTATCCGACTTGACGGCGGCGGCATTGTCCGCTGCAACAGCCATCGCCTTCGCCGAGGTATCGGTCGCGATTACCCGTGAGAACGAGCCTTCCACCGCCAGGCTGAGCGCAATGCAGCCGCTCCCGGTTCCGATATCTGCGACGATTCCATGACGCCCCTCCGCCTCAGCCCAGTCGAGCACACGTTGTACCAAACCTTCGGTCTCCGGCCGAGGGATCAGAACGCGCCGATCCACTCTCAAGTCCAACGTGCGGAACCCTGCGGTACCCATCGCGTAGGCCAGAGGTTCTCCCTCGGCGCGGCGCTCCACAGCATCTCGAAAGCGCTCCCACGTATCGTCGCTCATTGGCTTCCGGGCTGCACGCAGCGCGGCAAGCGGGTCGCTCTTCGTGATCGTTCCCCACAGTGCCAAGGACTCCGGGCGAGACTCACGAATCCCCACGCTCCCCAATCGCCCGGCAGCCCATCCGAGAGCCTCCCCTTGGGTGGCGGGGACCGGGTTAGTACTCCGCTCGCTCTTCAAGGTAGGTGGTGCGGAGCGCGTCGATGACCTCATCGAGATCCCCGTCGAGGACGGCTTCGAGCTTGTGGACGGTGAAGTTGATGCGGTGGTCGGTCTCGCGGTTCTGCGGGAAGTTGTAGGTGCGAATCTTGGCCGACCGGTCACCCGTTCCGACCATCGCGCGGCGCTCGCGCGCCCGTTCCGCCTCCTTCTCGGCGAGGAACCGATCCAGCATGCGGGCTCGCAGCACCTCCATCGCCTTGATCTTGTTCTGGAGCTGCGATTTCTGGTCCTGGCACTGGACCACAAGTCCGGTGGGGACATGCGTAATACGCACCGCGCTGTCGGTGGTATTCACGCTCTGGCCGCCCGGGCCGGACGACCTGAACACGTCGATCTTGAGATCGCTCTCGTCGATCTTGACGTCGACGTCTTCGGCTTCCGGCAGGATGGCAACGGTGGCTGCGGACGTGTGAATCCTGCCCTGGGTCTCCGTCGCGGGTACGCGCTGGACGCGGTGCACGCCGGATTCGTACCGGAGCCGCCCGTACGCCGCGTCTCCTTTGACCTTGAACACGGCGTCCTTGACGCCGCCGAGCTTGCCCTCGGAGAGGGAGACCGTCTCCACGAACCAACCTCGGCGCTCGGCGTACCGCTGGTACATCCTGAGCAGGTCCGCGGCGAACAGGGCAGCCTCGTCTCCCCCCGTCCCGGCCCGTATCTCGACGATTGTATCGCGGTCGTCGAGGGGATCGGGCGGGACGAGCAACTGCTGGAGCTCTTGCTGCAGGTCCGCAACCTCGGGTTCGAGGTGCTCGACATCCGCCTCGGCTAATTCGACCAGCTCGGGGTCGGGTTCCCGAGACATCTCCCGGGCCTGATCCAACTCTCCATTGAGCTTGTCGAGGCGGGTTGCGGTCCGACGGATTTGGTCCAGCCGGGCGTGCTCCCGGCCAAGCGCCTTGAGCTTCTCGTGGTCAGCAGCGACCGCCGGGTCGGCGAGTTGCTGCTCGATTTCGGCCGCGCGAGCAAGCGCGGCTTCGAGCCGCGCCTGCAAGGTTAACCCTCTTTCTTGGCAGTCTTGGTCGAGTACCGCTGCCGGAAGCGTTCAACGCGACCGGCCGTATCGACGAGACGCTGCTTTCCCGTGAAAAACGGGTGGCAACGCCCGCAGATCTCGACGTGAATCGAGGAAAGGGTCGAGCGGGTCTCGAAGGTATTGCCGCAAGCGCATAGCGCTGTGACCACGTGATATTCGGGGTGAATTTTCGTCTTCACCGTTCACTCCAATAGCTGTCCAACGATTGAATTTGAGCGCGGAAATATAACCGGGACAGTGACTTGAGAGCAACAGCGAGGTCCGTTTTCTTAATTGACACGACCTCCGGCCCTCGCTAATCTTGACGGGCGTCTCGCCTGCGAGCATCCACATGTCGGTGGCTATCACCCTCAAATCCGTACCACTTTTCGCGCACCTGGCTGAACACGAACTCAGGCGGGTGGCTGAATTGACCCGTCGGCGCAAATACCCCAAGGGCAGCGTCATCTTGTTCGAGGACGACCCCGGCGATGCCCTGTACGTCGTGGTTGCGGGACATGTCAAGGTCGTTCTCATCGGGGAGGACGGCCGGGAAGTCATCCTGGCCACCTTGGCCGACGGCGATTTCTTCGGTGAGATGTCGCTGATCGACGATGAGCCCCGGTCGGCCCACGTGATAGCCATGGAGAGTTCGGATCTCTTGGTGTTGCGGAGAGACGATTTCCAGCGTTGCCTCGACGAAACCCCACGCATCGCCATCGGTCTCTTGAGAGCACTCACCCGACGACTCCGCCTTGCCGACAGCAAGATCGGCGGATTGGTGCTACTGGACGTCACGGGTCGGGTGGCCCGAATCCTTCTGGAGATGGCCGACGAAAACGATGGGGTAGTGATCCAAAAAAAGGTGACCCACCACCAAATTGCTCAGATGATCGGGTCGAGCCGCGAAACCGTCTCCCGGACGATGCGGACCCTCGCGGAGGAAAATCTCATCGAGATGGTCGGAAAGACGATCAAGGTACGGAACCGCGCGGCCATGGAGGCCGCCGCGGGATTACGGTGAGGGATCTCACGGAGTGCAGGTGACCCTATGCCTAGCTTGCCGCCGGACGAAACCGCCAGATTACACGCTGTGGAAGGGATGACGGCATGTATCGAGTGACTTTCTGGGGTACCCGGGGGTCGATCCCGACTCCGGGAGCCGGGACGTCACGTTACGGCGGCAACACGCCGGCGCTGGAGGTTCGTTACGAGACCTCGAATGGCGCCGAGGTGCTGATTCTCGACGCGGGAACTGGTGTACGAGCCCTGGGCCAACAGCTTTCCTCGAACGGAAAGCCGGTGAGCGTGGATCTCCTCGTGAGTCACACGCATTGGGACCACATACAGGGACTGCCGTTTTTCAGGCCGTTCTTCGAACCGGGAAATGCAATCCGGATTTGGGGAGCCCGACAGGGTGGAATCGACTTGGAGGAGATCCTTCGGAACCAGATGAGTCCGGTGGTTTTCCCGGTTCCGCTGGACAGCTTGGCGGCCGAGTTGGTGGTCAACCACATCGAACCGGGCGCGTTCGAGTTGGCGGGTTTCCAGGTTCGAGCGATGCAGGTGCGGCACCCGGGCATGACCTTGGCGTTTCGCCTCACGCCGGTGGGCGGCGGTGCAAGCTTCGCTTACGCACCGGACAACGAGTTGGGGTCTGGCGGAGATTACGACGTACCGGCGTCGTGGCGCGAGGATTTCGTCGAGTTTCTGAGCGGAGCCGACGTGCTGATCCACGACGCGATGTACACCTCCGACGAGTTGGAACGTTACCGAGGCTGGGGGCACTCCTCGAATCTCGAAGCCATCGAGATCGCGACGGAGGCGGGGGTAAAGCAGTTGGTGATGTTTCATCACCGCCCGGAACACGACGACGACCAAGTCGACATCATGGTGCAAGAGACACAGGAGGCCGCCGCGGGAAGCGGGGTCGATGTGGTTGCGGCCCATGAAGGAATGGAAATTACCCTGTAGCACTCGGGAGGCCACCGAGCGGTTGCAACAGTTGGGCGGATTGTAATAACATAGGCGCGTGATCGCGCGTATTTCCGCCCTCGGCAACGTTGGAGTGCGCTGGTTGACCCGTTTTGGGGCACTGGCAAGCTTTCTATTCCTCACCGTCGGCGCGTGGGCCTCGCTGCCGCGGGCGGGACGTCGGGTTGTCCGTCGGGTGTTCCTCAATCAGGTCTGGTTCACGGCGATTCAAGCGATCCCCCTGATCGCCATGCTCTCGGGCATTCTGAGCTTTATCGTCATCTCCCAGGCGGTACGCGAACTGGGGCAAATAGGGGCCACCGAGCTGCTCGGGACGTTGATAGTGGTCGCGATCGTCCGCGAATTGGGGCCGCTGCTGACCGCGTTGACCGTTGCCGGTCGATCGGGTACGGCGATCGCCGCGGAATTGGCAACCAACCGGGTCATGGGAGAAATCGACGCGCTCGAGGGGATGGGGATAGACCCGGTGCACTACCTCGTCCTCCCTCGCTTTCTCGGCGCTATCTGCTCGGTCTTCGGACTGATCATCCTTTTCGATATCGTCGCGGTGCTTGCCGGGCTCGGAGCGGCCGTGGCCAACGGGATGACGGCGGCTCGATATTTCGACATTGTCCTCGCGTCGATCACGTTCCGCGACGTCTGGTTGTCGGGCGCTAAGGGGATGGTCTTCGGAATAGTGATAGGTACCGTGCCCGCGTTTCACGGTTTGCGCGCGGGTAAGGCGGCAACGCAAGTACCGGTGGCGGCCGGTCAGGCCGTTGTGGTCAGTATTGTCGGGATTTTCGTACTGGCCGCCGTTTTCGTTGCGCTCAGCTGATGACCGACGCGCCACTGGTTTTCCGCGACGTTCCCTTGAACGACGGTGGGGCAGCAACCGTCACCCTCGAGGTACCGGCGCATCGCGCCGTTTCGGTCGTGGGTGGCGAGAACAGCGGCATCGCCCTCCTCGGCCGAATGGCGTTGGGCTTCATCACGCCAACCAGTGGACACCTGACGGTGCTCGGCACCGAGCTTGCGACACTGTCCAGGCGGGACTTGCTCGCGTATCGGCGCCGGGTGGGCTACCTTCCCGCAGGGAACGGCTTGCTGCAGAATCTCACGCTGCGACAGAACGTTGCGTTGCCCTTGCGGTTCGGCAGTGACCTTTCCGAGCGCGAAATCGAAAGCCGGTTGAACATCATGCTCGCTGCGGCCGGACTCGCCGCCGTGGGGCATCTGCGACCCACACAGGCCTCCGAGGAGCAGCAACGTCGGGCCGCCATGGCCCGCGCGTTGGCCTTTGACCCCAAGCTCGTGATTCTCGAGGAGCCTTTTATTGGACTCACGGATCGGGCGGCGAGGAACGTCCTCGAAACAGCCCGGGGGGGTGACAGCGGCGAAGGTTCGCACCGCACCGTCTTTGCCGTGGGTTCCAACGTTCCGGCCTTGGTGTCTCGGCGCTTCGAGCTGCGCTATCGACTGATACGCGGCGTGCTACAGCAGGAGGATTGACTGGGGCGTGGAATCGTATCGCGACTTCACGGTTGGCCTTTTTATTCTGGCAAGCATCGGGATCATCCTGGGATTGCTCGTCATTACGAGCAATGCGCTGGACGACCGTCAGGATTTCTACATGCGCGCCGCGACGGCGGATGGACTGACACAAGACACCAGAGTGTCGTTACGGGGACTGCAGATCGGTCGCGTTACCCAGGTCAATCCTCGGGTGGATGATGCGGGCGTGTCGTTCGTCGCCCGACTCAGTCTCCGACGAACGTACCCGGACGGAACGCTGTTACAGCTTCCCGTCGGCACACGTGCCGTGATCGCCGCGCCGCTCCCGATCTCCATCGCAGCGGCGGCGGTGGACTTGGAAATCCCAGGTCAAGCGGCGGGGACCGAATTCCTCCAACCTGGCGACACGATTGACTCCGACCGCATTCCAGGGGCCGTGGACCTTCTCGGCCAAGTTGCCACGGCTCTGAAGAGCGAAGTACTCCAAACGCTGGCGCAGACGCAGGTATTGATCGAACAGAGCACGAGGACGATCGCCGAAACCCACGGCATCATCGAATCCACGCAACGCCTCATTGGCACGACCACCCCGAAGGTGGAACAGGCATTGGAACTGTTGGCAGCGAGCCTCGAGCGCACCGACCAAATCCTCGCGGAGATCTCGCCCCGTGTTGGTCCGCTGCAGGACAGCCTCATGGCGACGCTTGCACAGGCGAGGCGTATCTTGACGTCGTTCGACACGCTGGCGACCACAGCGCACGAATTGTTGGCCGAAAATCGCAATGTCATCCAAGAGGCATTGGCCCGTCTCGCGCACACCACCACAGTGCTGGACCATTTCGCCGAGCAAGTGACACGTCGTCCCCTTCGCTTCCTCACCGGCGTCACCCTACCACCGCCGGACACGACGGAAAAACGGCGATGAAGTACCAGCTCTTTCACGCGAAGAGTTTCGACCCAACGCCCCTCGCCGGTACGCTCTCGACCGCGGGCATCGAAACGACACCCGTGCACTCGTCGGACGATCTCATTGTCGGGGAACGACCGACCATCCTGTTGTTGGATCCTGCGGGGCGGCAACTGTTTTCTCTCGCGAACCTGCGGTCTTTCGTAGACGCGGGGGGAGCGATTGTGGCCCTGGCCGGGGAGGGTGACGGCCCCGCTGCGCCAGCCATTCCGGATCATTTGCTCAGCGGATTGATCGCAACACCATACCAGACTCGTGAGCTTCTGATTTCGCTCAAGACGGCGTTTCGCGACGCGGCGACCCGAACCGAAAACAAGCGCCTCCGTGCGAACGCTGAAGCACGGAGCAAGGAACTGGACGAGCTGACCCGTATCGGTGTCGCACTCAATACCGAGCGGGATTACGACGCTTTGCTGTCCTTGGTCCTCTCGCAAGCGCGACGCGTCACCTCCTCGGACGCAGGCAGCCTGTATCTGGTGGAATCCGCCGAGGACGGCACACAAATGCTGCGGTTCAAGATCACACAGAATCATTCTCGCCCCGAGATTCCGCTGTACGAGTTCACCATTCCCATCGATCACACCAGTATCGCGGGTTATGTGGCCAGTACCGGAGAGGCGCTGGTGATCGACGATGCCTACTTCCTTCCGCCGGACGTCGAGTACTCCATCAACCGGTCGTTCGACAAAAAGAACCGATACCGCACGAAATCGATGCTGACGATTCCCATGCGGAATCACAAGAGCGAGGTCATCGGCGCACTCCAACTCATCAATCGCAAGCGAGATCGTGAAGCGGTTCTCGCCGCTCCGGAAGACTTCGACGCACAGGTCACTCCCTACAGTCGTCGTACCGTCGACTTGGTGTCCGGCCTGGCGGGACAGGCAGCAGTATCCATCGAAAACAGCCAACTCTACGAAAGCATCGAGCGACTCTTCGAGGGCTTCGTCACGGCGGCGGTCACCGCCATCGAACAGCGCGACCCAACGACATTCGGCCATTCGGGGCGTGTGGCCACGATGACCGTTGACATCGCTCGCGCTACCGACCGGGTCACGGTTGGCCCTTACGAAGACCTCTCCTTCACGCGCGAGCAATTGCGGGAAATCCGTTACGCCGGCTTGTTACACGATTTCGGCAAGGTAGGCGTACGCGAACAGGTCTTGGTGAAGTCGAAAAAGCTGTACCCGCCCGACCTTACACTCCTCAAACAGCGCTACGCGTTCATCCGTCGAACGACCGAGCGCAACTTTTATAGGCACCGGACGGAGTATCTCGAACAACATGGTAACGAAGGGTACGACGCGTTCCTCGAGCGCATGCGCAGGGAGTACGACGACTCCATCAAGGGATTGGACCGGTTTTTGTCGCTCGTGTTGGAATCCAACGAGCCGACCGTCCTGCCCGACGGAAGTTTCGACGAGTTACTTCAATACGCCGACCACTACTACCAAGACCTCGACGATGCGCAGCAAGCCTATCTCACCAGCGACGAGGTACGATACCTCACGATTCGCAAGGGAAGTTTGGACGAGTCGGAACGTGTGGAAATCGAGAGCCATGTGAACCACACCTACCGGTTTTTGATGCAGATCCCGTGGACCAGCGAGCTCCAGGACATACCCCGCATCGCATACGGCCACCATGAAAAGCTGAATGGCGGGGGCTACCCGCAAGGCGTGCGGGGCGACGACATTCCCATCCAGACAAGGATGATGACGATCGCCGACATCTTCGACGCGCTGACCGCCTCCGATCGTCCCTACAAACGGGCCGTCCCCGCCGAGAGCGCCTTGAATATCTTGTCGAGTGAAGTAAAGGACGGGATGTTGGACGCCGACCTCTTCCAAATCTTTCACGAAGCACGCGTCTACGAAGAAAAAGACCAGAGCCCTACAATTTGATCGGCGCCCCCGTCGTCGCAGACCGGTAGATCGCGTCCATCACCCGGTGCACCGTCATTTGCTCGCTAAGGTCGGAGCGCTCCACCTCGCCTCGAATGAGTGCACCAAAATGCAACCACAGTGAGATCGAGGCGGCCGTGAACGGATTCTTTCGTTCTGACGTTCCCGTCGGCGTCACGTTCACCGGCGATCCGTGCATCTCCTTGAATACCGCCAATGGGCTCACCGTGCCGGAACCTTCCGACCCCAACAACTCGAACCAGTAGCGCCCCGCATCTCCAACGTAGTGCCACGAGACGTCGACCGTGATCGACACGCCGTGCTCGCACGTGATCAACGCAACACCCGAATCTTCTACTTCCGCCCCTGCCTCGTCTTGGGAGCCGAAGGACGCGGTCACGTGGCACGGCTTCGGCCAATCCAGCATCCACAGCGCCAAATCGACCAGCGGGAGACCCAAATCGAGCATCGCGCCGCCTCCCGACTGGGCCCGGTGCCGCCTCCACCCCAACCCGCGCCGTGCCGGTTTGAACTTGAACCAACCGGTACGGACCGCCTGTAGCGTCCCCAGCTCACCACCATCGAGGAATTGCTTCACCGCCTGCACGTCCGGGCGGAAGCGGTTCTGCATCGCCACCAGAACGACTCGGTCCGCCCGCTTCTGCTCCGCGATGACATCTTCAACGCCCGCCAGCGACAACCCCAGCGGACGCTCGCACAGGACATGGGCGCCCGCGGCGAGGGCTGTCTTTAGGTGCACCTCGTGAAGGTGATTGGGCGTGCAGACCGCCACCGCATCCGGCTTTGAACGTTCGAGGAGATGTTCGATATCGTCGAAGACGTCTGGGATTTCAAAACGCGTGGCGAGAGACCGCGCCTTCGCCACATCGTTGTCGCAAATCGATACCAGCTCGAACTCGTCCAAGCGAGAAAGCGCCGGCAGATGCGCCACCTGAGCGACGGCACCAGCACCAATCACCCCGACTCGCACCGGTCCCGACATTAGTTGCTACCAAGAATCCGATACATGAAACCTGCCCGCACGGAGGCCATGATCAGCTCGCTACTCAAGGTGCCCCGTATGTCCGTCGTGAAATTAAAGTGGTTGGCCAACGCAACCTCCATCCCCAGCGAGAGGTCCGCGCTCGCCGCGATGGTATCGAGGGCGTCCTCGACAAAGGTGTTCTCAATTGCGGTTCCTGAGCCGTTGCGAATGTGAGCGCCAAATCCCAAACCGATATAGCTGAGAAACCGTGGCCCGGATGGGAAGACGTACTGCAGGTCGAGGGTGGCTTCCAAGTTGGACCACCTGATCTCCCCGACGTCCACCGTCGCATCACCAGTCGGATCCTGCACGATCTGGAGGAGTTGACGCTGAAACTCCAGAATTTCTTCTTGATTCAACTGACCCTTGAAGTAGTTGGCGCCGAACATTACGCGCACCCGCGGCGCAATCATGCCGTAATCCACCCGCACACCAGCGGACACTTCGGTCGTCAGCCGGTTCGAGCCCACAGGGCCGATGTCGAACCCGATACCTGAAAAGCCGAGGCCCTCATAGCTGAACTGCTCGAGGAAACTCTGGGCCGTAACCGAGCCGGGTGTGAGGAGCAAGATGGCGGCGATGGTAAGAGCTTTAACGGACATAAGTCTGGGTTTTAGGGTGTAGGTTGTAGGGTGTAGTCACCACCCCACCCCAACTCTGTTTCGATCCTGTCCGACTGTCCGACTGTTCTTTCCGTCATTCCATCGTAGTCAGCGTCGTCCCAGGGTAGTACGTATCCAGTATCGCCCGGCCATCCTGGCCCGCCCGTGCCCGTCCCATCGCACCCCACTGGCACATTCCCACGCCATGCCCCCATCCCGCACCAGCGGCGGTCAGTCGGGTGAGTCGATCGTTGGCCCGCTCCGCCGTGAGTTGCACGGCGGTGCTGCCGAGGGCACGGCCGCCGGGTTCTTGAAACACGGCGCGTATGTCGGGGCCAAACACCGGAATCTCTCCCTGCGCCACCTCGACCCGGATCTCGGTAGCCCGACCGGACGTGCCGGTACTCCGTACCTCGACGTTACGAATATTCGACACGAAGTAAGCGTCGATACCCAAAGCTCGAGGCATGGTGGTCTTCAGCATGTCAGTCAGCTCGGCGCCCGACCATTCGACCTTCCAACGAAACTGGGGCGATCGTTCGCAATAGTATCCGTTCCCAAAGACGTCCGAAACCGACGCCAGATACGGCTGCGAGCGGACGTTTCGAAACGATTCTTCCGCCTCAGCGGTCGCAAACCCACACGTCGAGTGAAAGAACGCCGTGATGGGACGGCCGCCCAGCATCATCACCAACCCCTCCGTGGCCCGTACCGCTCGACTGCTAATATCGGATTCGTTGTATACGCCGCGGTAAGCCTGATCCGACACGCCGGCGCGAAGGTCGAAACCCAGGGCCCCGAAACGCCCCATATTAGCCATTGCATACGTGCGCGAAGCAATCGCCTGAGCCTCGAGCGCGGCTCGCTCGGACTCCGGTCGACGCCCTAGCTCCGCACCGATGACCCCCGCCACGTACTCCTCGATCCCGATTTCGTTCACCACGGTCACGGTCCCGTCGCGCTGAGTCACACGCACCGTACCGCGGTAGGAATTCCCGTCTACAGTGACCAAGCCCCCGTCGCCGCGAAACTCCAACGAATCGAACTGGCCGGAACCACGCCCACCCGCCGCCGACACCCCGTCGCCGGCGGCGGTGACGTTCACCGACTCTCCGGAACCCAAGCGGATCGCCACCCTGCCGTTTTCCTCGGCGATGACGGCACCCCGAGACCCGACGCGGACGGTGGCAGCCCCAACGACGATCCCGATACGCACGCGCCTTCCCGACAGCCGCGGCCCGGCGAGGGCGAGGGCGGGGGCGGGGGCGGGGGCGGCACCGGCTCGGGGTCCGCCTCCCGAGGCGCAGCTAGTGAGGCCCATGCCCCCTACAACCACCGCGGCGAGTTTTTTCAGATGGGTTCGGCGGCTTTCCCGCGGGCCAGACTCCGCCATCACGAGATGGCTACGGCTCGGAAATCGTAATCGATGCACTCCTCGATTCGGCTGCGAACGAACTCGCCGGGTTTGGCCCAACCTCCTCGTACCACGGTCGTCACGCCGTCCACGTCGTCCGCCTGCCACATGACCCGCCCAACGTGAGTGGCGCCGCTGTCATCGGGCTCGATCACGCTTTCGATCAGCACGTCGGTTTCCCGGCCTACGTATCGGCCGAGGCGCTCCTCCGAAATCATCCGCTGCAGGTCGAGGAGCTGTTCCTGCCGCTCCCGTTTGACGTCCTCGGGAACGTCGTCGGGATCTTGCGACGCTCGAGTCCCTTCCTGCTCCGAATAGGTGAAGACCCCGAGTCGTTCGAAGCAGATCTCGTCCGCAAAATCGAGCAGTTCGGCAAAATCTTCCTCCGTTTCCCCCGGAAACCCAACGATAGTCGTGGTGCGAATGGCAATATCGGGAACGGCGTCGCGAAGCCACACGACTTTTTCGCGGATCGTCTCTTTGCGCTCGGGGCGTCGCATGCGTTTCAGAACACGGTTGGATGCATGTTGGATCGGAATGTCGATATACGGAACAATACGTTTCTCCGATGCCATCAGATTCACCAACTCGTCGGTCAAACCCGCGGAATAGACGTAGAGGAGCCGGAACCATGGAACGGAGGTTCCCTCGAGCAGTGCGCGCAACAGATCCGTAAGCGTCGGTCCTTCCCTCCCGTAGTCCCGCCCATAATGACCGAGGTCTTGAGCCACCACGTTGATCTCCCGGGCGCCTTGGGCTTCGAGTTGCTGAGCCTCGACAACGAGTCGCTCGAGGGGTTCGGAGCGGTGCTTGCCGCGCATCAAGGGAATGGCACAAAAAGCACAGGTATGATCGCAACCCTCGGAGATCTTCAGATAGCGGACGTGGGTGTCGTCGCCCAAGTAGTGGCGCACGCCTGGATGCTCCGCGATGGGATCTTGTATGAGACCCCGGGCGGCAAGCTCTGGAGCCAGCTTGTGCAACTCCCCGAAGTTCAAGAAGAGATCGACCTCGGGAATTTCGGCCTCGAGTTCCTTCTGATATCGCTGCACCAAACAACCCACGGCGACGACCGCCTTGACCACGCCGTCCTTCTTCAGCTCGCCAGCGGCGATCATCGCCTCGATCGATTCACGTTTTGCCGCGTCGATGAAGCCGCACGTGTTCACCAACACGACATCCGCCGTCTCCAACTCGGAAACGACCTCGGCGCCGTGTCCCACCAGCTCCCCGACGAGACGCTCGGAATCCACGGTGGCCTTGTCGCAACCCATTGAGATGACACCGAGTCTCACGGGCTGGCCTGCACCGGTGTGGGCTGGGGAGCTATTTGCATAGCGGGAATATAGAGACTAGGAGATCGAGGGGCAGTGGAGGCAGTGGAGGCAGTGGAGGCAGTGAGGGTTACGGTTCATCTCCACCTCCCTGCCCACTGCCTACTGCCTACGTAAGAAAGCTCTCCAGCGCCCGTGCCCGGCTTACGTGCCGGAGCCGGGCCAGAGCTTTTTCTTTTATCTGGCGGACTCGCTCGCGGGTAATCCCGAGCAGCCCTCCAATCTCCTCGAGCGTCATTGCCTCTTGGGAATCGAGGCCGAAGTAGAGCCGCAAGATTTTCGCTTCACGTTCTTTCAACGTGCCGAGAACCTCTTCGATGGAATTGCTAAGCGCCCGCTCGAACGTCTGATCGTCCGGCCCGGGGCTTGTCTCGTCGGGCAGATAGTCGAGGAGCTTGTTGTCCTCACCGGGGGTGAGGGGTGCATCGAGCGAAAGGTGACTCCGAGAGATCGCCAGAGTCTTGGCGACCTCGTCTCTCGGAATGTCCATCCCCTCGGCGATCTCTTCGATCGTCGGCTCGCGTCCCAGCTCTTGCTGCAAAGCCGACGATCGCTTGCCGATCCGATGGAGCGTGCCCGCCCGGTTCAAGGGAACGCGCACGATTCTGCTCTGCTCTGCCAGGGCCTGAAGAATGGCCTGACGAATCCACCACACGGCATACGAGATGAACTTGATGCCTTTGGTCTCGTCGAATTTGTGGGCGGCGCGAATGAGGCCGAGGTTCCCCTCGTTGATCAGATCCGACAGGCTGACGCCCTGGTTCTGATATTTTTTGGCCACCGAAACCACGAACCGCAGGTTGCTGCGGACGAGTTTGTCGAGCGCCTCCGCGCAGCTCTTGTGGATCTCGACGGCCAGCGAGACCTCATCCTCGCGCTTCAACAGGGGATACTTGCTGATCTCCCGCAAGTATTGGTCTAAGGAGCCTTCTTCGTTTCCAATTTTCTTGGCAGCACCTACTCGCATAGAACCCGCAATCCCTCCGCGATGCTCGGAAGAGCCGTGTGCTTCAAGTAACCGGTATCCATCCAGCAATTACTGCCTTCGCGAGTACCGGAGTTGTAACCGTCGCATATGAACAAACGCCAGAATCGGTCGCACAAGGGTTCCGACGTCTGGAAGAGAATCGGTTTGACTGTATGGAGTCCCGAGATCCTGACGTTGGAAATCCCAACATCATCGAGTGACGGGCGGTACTGCCCGGAAGGTGTCGAACGTTCAGTCGTCGCAAGTCTCCGAAGCTCTAAACTAGGTGGTTACATTATGTTAGCGGCTCTTGGGATAAGGCGCAACTGCCACGGACCAACCCCGAGCGCCCGCCCAGGTCCGCAGTCCGCGCTGGAGTTCGGTGCGCGAGCACTGGTGAGACAACCGTATCGCGACGCAACACGCCGTGTCGGACGCCTCGAAATCGGCCTCAATGACGCGGCATTCCGGCATATCGCACAGCGCCCGATCATCCAGAAC
Source organism: Gemmatimonadota bacterium (assembly GCA_027294815.1). Lineage (GTDB taxonomy): Bacteria > Gemmatimonadota > Gemmatimonadetes > Gemmatimonadales > GWC2-71-9 > B3T1B10. The sequence goes on from JAPULP010000200.1 coordinate 31,789, forward strand.
AGCCCCACCCGCATTGACAATGACGGCCACGGAAAGGTTGGAGCTCATGACCAACAACATGCTCGTCACCAGCAGAGAGGGAGTACGCGAGGTTATGCGGATGGTGGCGAACTTTTGCGAAGTAGGGTGTGGGGTGTAGGGTGTGGGGTGTAGGGATTAAGGTGCCTGATTCGGGGATCGAAGGCTGCCACGAATGACACAAAACCTACACCCTACACCCTACACCCTATTTTCTCTGCAGCCCATACTTGTCGATCTTCTTGTAGAGATTGCTGCGGGGCATGGCCAGCTTCCGCGCTGTTTCGCTGACGTTCCAGTCATTCTCGACTAATTTCCCGAGCAAGAACGCCCGCTCGGCTTCGACCTTGAACTCCTCGAAGGTCTCGCACTGCGCCAGGGTACCGACGTCGTCGTCGACCCCGGCCGCGGCGATCCGCTGCACGTCTGAGACCTTTACCTCGTCACCCACCGACAAGATCATGAGTCGTTCCACCGCGTTCCGCAGTTCGCGCACATTTCCTGCCCACTCGCGCTGTTCGAGCGCGGCCACCGCGTCGGCGGAAAACTTCTTGGAGCCGAGGCCACCGTACACGGCGAGGTCGCTCACGAACCGCTCGATCATCGGCGCAATATCCCCCCTGCGGGCGCGGAGCGGCGGCACCTCAATGGGTACCACATTGAGACGGTAGTAGAGATCCTCGCGGAAACGCCCGTTCTCGATCTCCTCCTCGACTTTCTTGTTGGTAGCGGCGATCACGCGCACGTCCACCTTGGCCGACTTCGTGGCTCCGATGCGGGTCACGACACCTTCCTGCAGAGCCCGAAGCACCTTTGCTTGGGCGTCCAGACTCATGTCGCCCACCTCGTCGAGGAACAACGTGCCCCCGTCAGCCTGTTCGAACTTGCCGGTGCGATCGGCAAACGCCCCGGTGAACGACCCTTTCACGTGTCCGAACAACTCGCTCTCGATCAGCTCGCTGGGGATCGCCGCGCAATTGACTTCCACGAACGGCTTCGCGGCGCGTGGAGATCCGGTATGAATGGCGCGGGCCACCAGTTCCTTCCCTACCCCGTTCTCGCCGGTGATCAGCACCCGCGCCTGCGTCGGAGCTACCTTCTCGATCACATCGAGCACATCGCGGATCGCCTTGCTCGAACCCACCATGTCATATTGATCAGCCACGCTCGCGCGCAGACGTTCGTTCTCCGATTCGAGCGCGATGCGGTCGAACGCGTTGCGTAACGTGAGGAGAATGCGATCGGTGTCGAGGGGTTTTTCGAGAAAGTCGTACGCGCCGAGTTGGGTGGCTTCCACGGCAGTCTGAATGGTTCCGTGACCCGAGATCATCACGACTTGGGCGTTGGAATCCACTTCCCGGAGCTTCGCCAAGGTCTCGAGGCCATCCATGCCCGCCATCTTCACATCGAGCAACACGAGGTGTGGGTGGAATTCGTCGTACGCATCGAGCCCCTCGGACCCCGACTCTGCCGTCCGCACCTCCATGTCCTCATACTCCAAGAGCTGCTTGAGCGCTTCGCGCACTCCCCGCTCGTCGTCCACCACGAGTACCCGTTTCGCCATCACTGCACCCGCCGGAAGAAGGTCACTTTGTTGGGCTCGATGCGGATCTCGGCGATCGTCGAGGGAACGCCAAAGAGCATCAGGCCATCGTCCCCACCCGTAATCCGATTTACGATGGGTGGGATCAGCGGTCCGGGAAGCGGGACGTCGCGAACTGAGAACTCCATCGGCTCCCACGCCAGCACGCCGCGGCGCATGACGCGGGCCGGGCCGGCCGCCCGCAATGGCTCGAGGTCCTGTAACAAACCGCCCAAGAGTCCAAGCTGATCCTTCCCCCACACAGCGGTAACCAGCTGCGCTTCCATTATAAACCGACCCGGCTCAAAAGTGACCGTGATGGAATCCAAGGCTCGGCGGCCCATGGGATCGAGCCCGTCGCGGATGAGCGACGCCATCTCCGCGGCCGAAAGCGCGACGAACTCCGGCCCGTCGATCCGGGCGATGCGTTGATACTTTGCCACGGCCGACTCGCGCGCTTCGGGAGACGCGCTTCCCGGCCCCGCCACGAAAACCTCCTCGGCGACCGTGGTCTCATCTTCACGAAAAGCCCGATACGCATCCGCCAGCTGGTCACGGTAGATCCAGCCCGCCGCCGCTGCCAGCACGAACAGCGTCGCGCAACCAGCCATCGCGAACATATTCTTCAGGCATCCAGCGATCACTACGCTAGCTCCACGCTCGCCAACCGTTCGTAATGGGGACCTTTGGGTCCCAAATGACTCCCAATCAGATCGACCGATGCGATCGGCGGTTCCTCGAAAAATTCCAAGCGCACCAAGTCCTGCTCGAGGCCCTTCAGCTCGGCCGGCCTAGCCTCTCGCCGCACACGGCCGATCGTGATGTGGGGCCGAAACGCCCGCCCGTCGGTCTCAAAGCCTAACTGCGACATCTCCCGTTCCACCGCGTCTGCCAGCAGTTCCAACACCGGCGGCGTCTCACATCCTACCCAGAGGACGCGCGGTCGTTTCGCCGACGGGAAGGCGCCAAACTGCCCTACGGGAAGCCCGAAGGTTTTGGTGTCAGCCACGGCACTCCGGAGACCCACCCCGATGGCACCGGCGCGAGCTTCATCCACCTCGCCGAGGAACTTGACGGTCATGTGGATGTTGTCGGCGGCCACCCATTTCACCGGATAACCGGCGTCGCGCAGCGGTGCTGCTTCACTCCACAGGCGCTTGCGCATGGCGTCGGGGAAGTTGATGGCGATGAAGAGTCGCACGGGGCTACTCCAAAGGCCCCTCCGCCCGGAATGGACAGGACAGCCTAGGTCGCAGCGAGGCCAACTAGGCCGAGGCCAGTGACGATAAGACTGACGTGAGCAACGATCAACACCAACCTTCCTCGCGAAAACGGGTCTGTCAAACCGGTTGGTACCGGCATCCAGCGAAACCAAAACCAGGCGCCAAGGACCACGCCGAGCAGAACGCCGCCGGTGACCAACAGCCAACCACTGATTGCAACGTTGTTTTCTGGTAGAGCAGTGACGCATATAGCCAAGAGCGCCCCCGTCACCAATGTTGATGGGACGACTAACCCGTAGCGCAACCGCGGCCATCGAAGGCTGAGCCCTAAGATCGTCGGCATCAAGAGCCAGCCTCCCGCGAGGCTCCTCCCAATCGCGGGGCGGGTCTGCAGCGTGGCCTGGCAAAGGATCCAGATCAATGCCAGGACGAATGCGCTGGTGATCGCGAGTCGCAAGACCCGTCGGGCGAACCTCGGGTCAGTGGTCATCTCAATGGGCGGCCGCATGAGGAGTCGGCGCTCCGACACAATGGCCCTTAGCCTTGGGGCACGGGATCTAGCTCGCTGGTCCGGGCGAGCATGAGAAACCGGACGAACCCTATGAGAAATAGCACGTCGAAGATTGCGAACCACGCGAAGATCGCGTCCGGCAACTGTCCGATTGCCAGGTAGTACACCGCGACCGACGAGTAGACGGCTTTGTATATGACCCCGAGCCTCACCAAATCAATGTTGCGGAGCATGTTGCGGTATACGAACCAGTAGCCGATGCCCTGGACGAAAACAAACCCGGCCATCAGATGAATGTAGGAGGTACTGTTTGGAAGCGCGATGTCGAGGAAATCATAGACCGGGCCGTACAGAAGAAAAAAAACAGCTCCGAGGATCAGATCGTACAATGCGGCAACCAGAAAGAACGTCTTGAAGAATTTCACTAGCTTGGTAGCCACTTTCGTAGCCTCCTTTCTATCGGGAACGGGCCGCGCGCCTCAATTGGCGCCGAAATGCTGTCACGCGTCCCGACCTTGATTCTTCCGAATACAACTGTTTTCCCAGCGAAATGAGACCCTGCTCGAGTTCTGACACAGACATCTGTTTGGGGGTGAAGTTTACATCGAAGAGCGTGCACTTTCCCCATTCCGTTTCTTCGAGCAGTCGCTCTTCTCTCTTCAGCCGGGCATACAGCGGCGTCCCTGGAAACGGAGTCATTACGGTTATCTGGACTTGGAAGAGGCCACTCTCCTCCACGAAGCACCGGATGTCATCGAAGACGCCTGACGTGTCGCCGTCCAAACCGAGGATGAAACATCCGATGACGGCGATGCCGTGCGACTGGATCCGATCGATGGCTGCCTTATACGAGTCGACTTTCTTCTTCTTCCAGTTCCGGTTCAGCTCGATGCCATCCACCGCCGCTGCATTCGGGCTCTCGAACCCGACGAGAATCTGGGCACAGTGCGCTTCACGCATGAGCGAAAGAAGTTCTGCGTCTTCGGCAACGGAGACATCGGTCTCGGTGAACCAACGGACGCCTTCGTCTGCCAGCGCCCGCATCAGCATTTTCGAATTCTTCTTGTTGACGAACGTGTTGTCGTCCGCGAACTCGATGAAGGGCTTGGGCCAGATCTGCTTGATGGCCCTGATCTCGTCGATGACCTTGGCTACGGGCTTTATCTTGTACTTGGGAGTCAGCATGACCGAGCCGGCACAAAAGTCACATTTCCACGGGCATCCACGCTGGGTCTGTACAGTGAGGCGGTTGTATTCCTCGGGATCCAGCAGATCGAAGCGGGGAAGCGGCGCCAGCGCGAGGTCGAACTGGCGCCCGTTTGGCTCATAAACTCGTTGTAAGCATCCGCGTTCGAAATCTTCCAATAGTTGCGTCCAGCTCAGTTCTCCTTCACCGACGACTACGGCATCGCAATGGCGCAATGCCTCATGTGGAAGTGCCGTTGCATGAAGGCCACCGATGACCGTCGTGACTCCAACGTCCTTGTATCGCTCGGCGAGCGCATAGGCATCCTTCACTTGGGCGGTATAAGTCGAGATCGCAGCCAAATCGCACGCCGGCAGCACTGGGAAATTCTTTATGTCGGGCACCTCGTGGTACTCCAGCTCAAAGCGCTCGGGTGTCGCTCCCGCCAACGTCAGAAGGGACAGGCTCGGCAGGGAAGCGATGACCTGAGAGCGCTCTACGAAGCCGGGAAGGGTCATCCCCAGGCGGGTCAGCTCTTCATTGAATGCCCGCACACCACTCATAGCGATGAGGGCGATCTTCATTGCACCTAGCCAAGCTGGATTTCAGCAAATACCAAAGCACAAGAACCGGAGCGGCGCAAGACGCCGATCGTAGCGACTGCAACCCGCGGGCTCGGCCACTTTACCCACAACACTTTGCGCACTGCCGCATCATTGACGCACGTGACGGCGCAGTGTATCGTCAAGAGACAGGATGCGAGCCTGCTGCGTAGCCGTTCGCTACGTCGAGGAAGCCGGGAGGCCACAGCCTTCCGGCTTTTGCCTATCAGTCACCGACTATGTCATCACTAACTAGCCTTCTCACCGACATCGTCTCCAATGCCTTCGCCGAAAGTGGCTACGACCGCGCCTACGGCGAGGTCCACGTCTCCGACCGTCCCGACCTGGCCCAGTTCCAGTGCAACGGTTCCCTCGCTGCGGCCAAAGCGAATAAGGCCAACCCGCGGGAGATCGGGCAAAAGGTCGCGGACGTGCTCACCAACAACGATGCCTTTGGCGAGGTATCGCTTGCAGGCCCGGGATTCATCAACCTCAAACTGACCGACAAGTTTCTCACAGCACATACACAAAACACCGCGAACGACGATCGACTCGGCGTCGATAGCGTGTCGACGCCGCAAAAGATTGTCATCGACTACGGCGGTCCCAACGTCGCCAAACCCATGCACGTGGG